>JANXUW010000324.1 GCA_025351985.1 Pseudolysobacter sp. | reverse complement strand
AACTCGCGCAGCTTCGGCAGGCCAAGCGGATCGCTCATGTCGAGTGCATCGGGTTTCGCTTCGAGACACGCCATGCGCATTGCCCTGCCCCACAATTCCAGCGGCGCCAGATCGAGCGCCGGCGTGCCGAAGCGAAACGGTTGCAACGGCCGCAGGTAGTTGACGTTGAGTTGCAGTATCTGCTGCGCGGCTTGTGAAAGGCGCGCCGGCACCAGCTCCGATGTGATGGGTATGGACTTGTCGATCAGCACCTCAGTGACCCGCGTGCCATCGCCCACGCGACTGGCGAGATAACCTTCCGCGACCAGCCGTTCGAATGCGGATACGATACCGGCCCGCGACACACCGAGTTGCGTCGCCAGCTCACGTGTCGAAGGCAGGCGGGCGCGTGCAGGAATCTGTCCATCGAGTATCGCCGTGCGCAAGGCGAGATAGATTTGTGTTGCGATCGGCAAGCCCGATTGACGCTTGAACTCAATCGATTGCAGAAGCATGTTTCCTCGCTATCGCCGCGTGTAATTTCAGGGCGAAAAATATCACACGCTCACGTTGCAGTCGCGAATCCACGCATGCGTTGACGACAAATATTTCTTGCTCGCCGAGCCAATTTTTTTCATGCCACACACGAGATGGCCGAAAAAGAATTTTCCGTGTCATCGCACCGAATACTGGCGCCATCGACAAACATGTCGCTAACCGTTCCACAACTTTCGCGTAACGCGTGTGCCGCTAAGGTGTGCCCACGACCGAAGGACGTGTGCAGGCTCCCCTCTTGTTCATCCTTGGCGCTCTACCTCCCCTGGAGCGTACCTCTGCAAAAGTGCGTGATGCCATTGCAAGGGCGGTCGACCACTTTTTATTGACTGCCGCAATGCCTCGCAATGTTGCTTTTGATAGACACATCGTTACATGGGTAAATATCGCCACTTACATTCGTAAATCACGCGAACCACACTGCAAATTCACACGTTGAAGACGGTGGCGAAGACGACATTACAGCCACCATATTCCCTTCGTGGAAAAGGAAAGCGACATGACTGATTTATTGTTGGTTGGTGGCCCCAATGCCGGACGGCATTTGCATGCCACTCACGAAACTCACCCGACGTTGTACACGATGACCGCGGAAGGTCCTTGCGCTTATCAGCGCGCATCAACGATCTCCCGCGGCGGCGAATTCGTCGAATTGTACTTGTGCGAAAATGTGCCGAAAGCCGAAGGCGAACGCATGATGGCCGACGTCACAAAGACACTTTAATTTTTCCGAAAAAAGCAGTTTTGAAAAGCAGTTTTGGCTGACGTATCGGAAACGTAAGCCATGTTATGCAACGTTTGGTGCCGCCGATTCTGCGCGTTTCGCGGCTCACGCGGCGTTGTCGGTGGCGACATCCAGCAGCACCGCGCCATACAGCGCGTAGGTGCGAATGTAGTCGTAACTCAGCAGCAAATAACCATCGGCGCCGGTGTCTTCCCCCCAGCTGTTTCTGCAGATGAAAAAAGGCGTTCGCGCACTGCGATCGTAGCCAACGATGACCACACAATGGGCATCGGTCGGAGTCCACGGCGTGTCTTCGCCGTCGCGCATCACATCGTAGACGTGATCGATATCGTGGCGTCCGAAAGCGGCGCCCACGGTGATGATGATGTCGAATCCCTGGCTGACAATATTTTCGAGAAATACGATGTTCGCGACACTGGGACCGTCGCGCCCGACATTGTCGATCAACGAATATTCTTTTATGCCGTAGTGCGCGTGGCGTTGCGCCTTGGCGCTCGGGCTTTGATCACAGCGCGCGCGCAACGCCGACAGCGATTCATACGGACACAGAATTTCTGCGCAAACACCGACCGCGCGCAAACACGACAGCGCATCTGCAAGGCGAACATCGTCATGACACCAGTCGCTGGGCGGAATCGCACGACGCATGAAAATCCAGTTGGCATATTGCGCCGATAGATTGACGACCTGACCACGTCGAGAAAGGAACAACTCGATAGCGCCGAGGGTCGCAAACGCGATGCAGGTTTGCCGATCGCCCTGATCGCGAGTCGGAATGCGGCGCGAGTGGGCGTAGTCCGATGTAGCCGGCGCATGTGCCACGACAGGACAAAGCTTTTCGTAATTCCAGAAAATTGCAGGCACATGAATTTTTGCACGCTCCGCCAGCGTAGGTTTGTCATTTGCGGAGGACTTATCGAGCGGAACCCGCTTGCCATCCATGCGCAAAAATTCTCCTCCGTTTTGGTTCGCGAAATTTCGATTACCATCGGCGCCAGTGACAGGATTTTTTGCGCGGAGGAACGTGCTCAAGACGGCTGCCGCCTGCTCAGATCGATTCGATGTGCATCAACGACGCCCAGTAGAACGGGTGGTGAAATATCCGGCTGCTGCGCAAACGCAACTGCGCCTTGTGCAAGGCCACGCCCACATCCTGCGAATTGGAGCCAGCCATGTCGGCATAAAATGCCGGTACCCAGAGCGCTGCCGCCGAATCGCTGGTAGGCCACAATGCCGCCACCACATGCCTGGCTCCGGCCCGCGCGGTGGCATCGGCAAAACTCATGCTGGGTCGCACGTTGTCATTCACGCGCCGTCCCAATTGGCACGCGTCAAGCACCACCAGATCGCTGCGCGAACCACGGCTGAGCACATCCAGCTCGCCGAGGAATCCAGGCATGGCTCCCGCCGTTTCGGGCTCCATCCAGATGCCGCTGAAACCGATATGTCCCGCGCCTGCGGTGCCGTGGCCAGCGATGTGTACCCAGTCACCCGATTGATTCAAAGCCGCGAGCAGCGTATCGCGACTATTCATGTTCTCGGTCACCACTTCGTGCGGCGAGTTGCGCAGCGCGGCGGCAATGAAATCCGGCTCGGCGGATGCCATCGGCAATTGCGGCAAGGCGGCCGAAACGGTTGTCTGCTGCGCACTTGCGAACACATGCACACGCGACATCGCGACGGGTGAATCCGCGCAACACGTGGCGCGCACATGCACCAGATTGATATTGCTGTTTTCGACCAGCTCTTCAGCGCCGTCGTGCCACCGCAAGATCGACCACGGCAACCGCCCGATATCACTGTCGGCATCGACCAACAATTGCGCGGGTGCTGATTTCATCGGCGCGGTGGCAAACAGTTTTGCGGCGATCACATCTCCTGCGAGATGAATTTGTTCCAGCGAATTGTCCGGACTGGAAACCAGCGCCAGCAGTTTTTCGCTCGACTCGCGCAATTGCTTCGACGATGGTGCGGCAAGCAGATGCGCCTGATCGTGCGAAACCCAGAGCATCGCTCCGCGTGTCCCCGCATCCAGAAACGAAACGAATACCGCGTCGGCGGCGAGGCCTTGCTGCAAGGTCTGTAGCGGTCGGCTCGGCACGGGATCCTTGCGCGCGGCAGGCGAACTGCCGTTCGACAAGATCGCGAGCAATTCTCGCCCCATCGCCGTGGCGGCAGCATCATCGCGGTGATTCGACGAGGCAAGCAGCTCGTGCCCGATCAATTCGTCCAAACGCGTCGAGGAGTTGCGCGATGAATCATTGGCAGTCGTCGGCGCACGCGGTGCGCTGAGCAAATTGATCCACTGCCACGCCGCTTGCGTCGTGTCACGGTCGGCCGCGGCGACGTCATCATTGCTGGCCGACTCGCGCTGCTGCAGCAACAGCTCGATGGCCAGGGAGCGCAACGGGATAATTTGTCGTACCAGCAATTCCGCCATCAATGGATTGCGCATCTCGAACGCAGCGGCGTGAATATCCGTTGCCGCCCGGCTGAGTATTTGCAGCGCCTTGCCGCGATCGCCCGAGCGCGCCCACCATGTCGCGTCGAGTTCGGCAAATTCGATTCGGCGCGCCCACGATAACGGCGCCTGGCGCAGTTGATCCAGCAGCCGTTGTGCCTCCAGCAAATGCGCCCCCGCAATGGCAGTGCGTATCGCAATCAATTGCCATTCATGGGTATTGAGCTTCGTATGCTCGGAAACCGCATTGACCAATTTTTCGGCAGCGACAACATCGTTGCTGCCGAGCTGCAGGCGTGCCAGCAGCGTATGGCAGAGATCCAGCTCCGCCGGCATTTGCAAACGCGCATAGATGGTTTCGGCTGCACGCACCGAACGCAACGCGTCATCGTCGTGGCCCGCGCGCAGATCGATTCTGGCCAGCGCGATTTTGGCGGCGGCAAATCGCGCGGGGGCATCCTGCTCGGACAAACGTGACAGCGCCGCTTCGACAAAGGCCTGCGCGTCATCAAGCACGCCGAACTGCGCGTATAACGATGCCACGCGCAACATCGCATTTGCCTCCCAGCGCGACGCATGCGCCGAAGAAAATTCGGAGATCGCACTGTCGAACTGGCTCAATGCGGTGGCAACGTCACCATGCTCCAGCGCGAGATCGGCCAACAGCAAACAGGCGCGACCACGCAATATCGGCGCGTCCGGTCCTTCCGCCAGAAGCAGGCCTTGTTGCGCGTAACGTTGTGCGCGATCGTGGCTGCCCTGATAACGCAACACCTCGGCGAGATCGAGCAACATGCTCGCGTGCTCGGTGCGTTCATCATCGTTGGTAAATGTCTTGATGCTGGCTTCATAGCAGGCCGCGGCCTGGTCGAGCGCACCGAGATAACGCAAGGCAAGGCAACGCGTGCCGCGCAGGCGTTCGGAAAAATACTGGTCATCCGGCGTGATCGTAAAATTGATTTTCGACAGATCCTGCACCGCCTGATATTGCCCCGAGCGTTGCAGCTCCTCAACCCGACCCACCCGTGCCGCCAATGCGCGCGAGTTGTCGCCGATCGCCAGCCAGGAAGATTCGGCCTGCGCGAATGCGGTTATTGCCGCGGTGGTGCGGGCACCTGCAAACAAGGCTTGTGCTCGCAGGTGTTGTGCGAGCGCAAGTTCATCAGGAGCGACAGCCTCGGTAGCGAGCTTGGCGATGTCGCCGAGCAACTCTTCGGTCGGAATATTTCGCGTCACGGGCAGCAACTGCTGCGAGATCGGCGCAGCTCGACCGAACCAGGCGATACGAGCGCGGTCGCTCGCGGTCATAGTGCAGTGCAATTTTGCATGCAGCCGAGCCGGCGCGGCGGAAGCCGACCTGCGCCTGACTTGCAGCATAGTGCTGCCATGCATTTCGAGGAAAAAATAACCCAGCCGCGGCGGCACCGTAACCTCGTTTAGCGAAGTTCCGGCAACCGCTCCGGTCAACTCGATTTCCGCGCCGGATTCCTGCAGCTCCAGCCATGTCGTATCGGCTGCACGCACGTCCAGCGTTATACGGTCTGTGCGCGGAATTGCCAGCGTGATTTGCATGTTGTTCGCACAGTCGATCACCGCATTCGCGCCAGGCGTCGCAAACGCGGGACGCCCCGCTGAAATCATCAGCGCCACTATTAAAGCGATCGATAAGCGTGGTTGCATGTGCTGCTTTCAGCAACGTGCCGCTATTTTTTGACGGGCGGAGGTTCGCCGCCACCACCGTCGTTGCCTTGATGCGATCCGACCCGCAATGGTGCTAAGGCAAGATTGCATTGCGGATCTTCCTGAAACGTGTTCGCCGGTGTTTGATCCAGACATTGGCCGTCTTCAAAAATTTCCAGCCGGTAATATTTCACGAGATCGCCAGCGCTCGATACCCTGTTGTCGAGATACACGTAATAAACATAGACGTGCGTCTGCGTAGTTTCGCGACCTTCAAGCCAGCCAATCCCTTGCAGGGTGTTGCCCGGCTTCAGCTCCAAATTGGAGGCCTGCAAACGACCGTCCTGATGGCGCCAGATCGTCAGGTGAAAGTCATCCTTGCCATACTGGCTGATCTGTACTTTGTCATCCGCCGCAAGCAACGCGACCGAAGCGCACTTCTGATCGAACACGGGTTTTTCCAGGGTTATCGGGCAGACCGTGGCGAATCGCGATGCATTGTTCAACACACGAGCGGTCACGCTGTGATTTTTTCTGAAATCGACACAACCAGCGCCGTTGGTTTGCGGAATCTCGACAACACCCGTGGCCGTTGCGTCATCGCAAACCCATGCCAGCGGCGAGACAACCGCCGCGGCACGAGGTGCTGGCGCTTTTGAACTTGGCGTGGGTTTCGCCGCGGGCCGGACGGGATCCGCCGCAAGACTGCTGGCCTGATGGCTCAGGCAAACAAGAAAACCAATCAGCACAAATCCACGCGTTTTCATGACTCGCCCCCTTTGAATTCGGCCAATGACAAAGTCCGCTGTTGTGCAGTGCCTTTGAGCTGATAGCGCAGAAAAATATTTTGCGCGCGGGTCAATGCGCGTTTGTTGATCAGGGCGCTGATGAATCCATCAGGCGATTCGGTGAACGTCTTTTCCGCCGTGTTTTCGATATTGAGAATGATTTGCCTGGCTTCGGGTGGCACCGCGATTTCCACCAGCACGTAATCCGACGTGCTGTCCGCATGCTCGATGCGTGGCAGCGATGCTTCACCACGCAAGGTGTCGTAGATGATGCGTGTGGGATTTGCGATCAATGTCTGGCCGTATTCTGGTGACCATCCACGCTCGGCGATCCAGCCAACGCCGAGCCCCAGCAACAGCGAAGCGGCGAGCGCAGTCCATGCCGGACGCGTGTGATGCGCAC
>JANXUW010000323.1 GCA_025351985.1 Pseudolysobacter sp. | reverse complement strand
CGACGCCGGTCGCCGCAGGCCGGGCAGCGAAATCCCTGCGGCCAGCGCGCGCGATACAGGGCTCGGCGGCACTTGGCTTCGGTACCGTACTGTTCGACGAAAGCGACCATCGACAGACCTTTTTGGAACTGGATCGGATTCGTCGCCATGAGCAGACTCCTGCGGGTTGCGTGGGAGTCAGTCTCGGTCTTCGGCGTCGCAGATCATGCGACTCTGAACTGAGGTTCGGCGCTAATCAGGTAAGGTTTCGTTGAATCGAAAGCGCGGTAGCGCGACGTCCTCCCGCATTGCGCAGCAAAGTTTTTTCGACAACAGGGTAGCCCTCGGTCTCCGAGTTGCACCAGACCTCGGAATTTTGGGCATCGTCCTAAAATTTTTTGCTTCTCTCATGTTTACGGTAGCAATTGCAGCCCAGAGCAATGTCGGACCAAAACCTTCGCGGCATGTTTGTAACCAATACGCCGCACCCGGTCTTTCGTAAAACCAAACGAGGTAAGCCCTGACCGAGTTATTACCCGGCGAATTGGCCTGGTACGTCACCGGGCGTTTTTATGCGACTGCCACGGCAACCGTTGCGGTTGCCGACTATGGTTATTTCTTGCATCTGGCGGGTATTGCCGCGTCGTTATTCAGCGGGCCTGTCGCAGAAACATCCGCACACTTCACGTTTGCTGCAAAACCGTTCGTCGCCGCGAGCGTGAGCAACGGCGCGTTGAGTCTTGCGCTCGATCCGGTGAGTGACTTTTCGGTATTCCTGCAGCGCACGCCAGCGGCGAATTTCGACGATCCCGCGTCGTTCTCCCACGGCGAGCGCATCGCGACATATCGCCGTGTGAGCATGGTCGTCGGCACTACCGTCGACACCGGCACGACGCCATCGCAGGGCCTGATTTCCTCGAATGTTTTCAGTGCGCGCCTGATCGACAGCGTGCCGTTTGAGTTCGGTGGCGTCGGTCATGACCCGCGTCATATTCTCGGTGCCGGTATCACGCAGTTCGGTACCGCCGTGACCACGGCGATCGATCCGCCGCCGGCAGGTTACAGCGCAGCGGTTCCGATCACAGGATCGGCGGTCAAGCTGGGCGGATAGGAATTCGAAACGCAAGACACGGATTGAATATCTTGCCGCGCCGCCAATTTTTTTACGGCTCGCATTTGCAAATTTATATCGGACCCATCGCTGCAAGATCACGCTTCGCGGCATCGAGCCATTCGCTTTCCTTGCGGCGATAATATTTTGGTGCGACTTTTTCGCGCTTGAGCATTTCCTGGAAGACATCGCGCGCTTCGCGAAAACGTTCGCGTTTTTTCAGCAGCGCGCCATAGCGATAACGCGCTTCTTCGCCGGGATAGCTGGTCGCGAGCACGGCGTATTCGTTGAGTGCGGCGTCGGCCTCGCCGAGTTCATCGAGACTGCGTGCGTACAGCAGATGGCCGTCGCTGGAACGGAAATCCGGGTTGCTCTTGATGAGTTTTTCGAGCGTCGCGCGCGTGCCGGCGAAATCGCGCTGGCCCTCCTGCGCCTGGGCGAGGCCAAGCATGAATTGCGGATCGTCAGCGTAGATGCCGGCGAGGCAACCGCGGAACAAATCAGCGGCGTTGCCGTAGTCGCCGAGGCGCAGGCATTCCATCGCCAGCGCGCGCCGATTTTCGACTGTACCCGAGAGTTCGAGCTTCTGCGCGATCACGCGTTTCTGCCGCTCGGGATCGATCTTGTGCAGCACATTGCGCGCCACCGCTCGACCGCGCGGATCGTTGCGCAGGTCGGGAATCACCGCCGCGATCACGTACACGATCACCGCAAGGTAGGAGCCGATGAACAGCAGCCAGAGCCACGGTTGGGTGCGCCCGCTGCGCACCGCATGTACGGCGCAGGCGATCTGCAGGGCGATGGAAACAAGGACGAGTATCGGCACGAGGATGCACACGTTGGGAGCAGGCGCGACATGCTGCCGTGCGTGGCGATGTGACGCAAGTATTGAATGAAATACTCGTCATTCTCGCGGCCGTTGTGCAGACGCGGGAATGACGAGAAAACCGTGCGCCCAATCAGTGCTTGGCTGCAGGCGCTGGCGCTGCGTTTTTCATCGATTCTTCGCGTGCCGCGCGGAATTCGCTGTCGGCGTTCCATTGCGGCCACGTCGTTTCGCTGCTGAGGCGTCGACCGATCGCGTAGAACGCCTGCAGATCCTCGATCGTGCCGCTCACGTCCCAGCTCGGCGAGTATTCGTCGCTGGGCTTGTGGTAACGATTGCGCGTGTAATCGTCTGCCGCCGCCTTGCCTGCGGCTTCGCCGCCGTCGACCAGATCGAAGCCGGCGTGTGCGTACAAAACGGGCACGCCTTTCTTGGCGAAATTGAGCTGGTCGGAGCGGTAGAAATATCCTTTCTCCGGCTCGTATTCACCGACCACCACCCGGTTCTGCGCGGCTGCGGCATCCTTCAAATATTGATCCATCTCGGAGTTGCCGAAACCCACCACGGTGAAATTATGCGAACGGCCCATCACCGGCAACGCATCCATGTTGATGTCGGCAACGGTCTTGTTCAGCGGAATGGTCGGGTGCGCGGCAAGGTATTGCGAGCCGATCAGGCCGGATTCTTCCAAGGTCACCGCAGCGAACAACACCGAGCGTTCGGGCTTGGGCTCCTGATGCGCAAACGTCTCGGCGATTTCGAGCAGACCGGCGACGCCGGTGGCGTTGTCGATTGCGCCGTTGTAGACACGATCGGTGCCGGTGAAGCTCGTGCCGAGGTGATCCCAGTGCGCGGTGTAGACGATCGCTTCGTCGGGATGCGTGCTGCCTGGCAGCAACGCGAGCACGTTTTTCGACGTCGTGTTGCGGATATTGCTCTTGAGCGATACCGACAGTTTTGCCTTCAACGGGCTGGACTTGAAGCCACGCAGATCGGCGCTGCGCTTTAGTTCGTCGAAGTTCGCGCCGGCCTTGCTGAACAGGCGTTGCGCCGATGGCGTAGTCAGCCAGCCGGCGATCGGCAAGCGCGGATCGGCATCGACGCTGGCGGGTAACGCGAGGTGCGGACCGGCCCAGCTGTTCACCACCACTTCCCACGGATACGCCGCGGCATCGGTGTCGTGCACGATCAGCGCGGCGGCGGCCCCCTGACGCGCGGCCTCTTCGTATTTGTAGGTCCAGCGGCCGTAATAGGTCATGGTCGTGCCTTTGAACAGTGCCGGATCCTTGTTGCCCCAACCCGGATCGTTGACCAGCACGATCACCGTCTTGCCTTTCACGTCTAGACCGGCGTAATCGTTCCATTGATATTCCGGCGCGATCACGCCGTAGCCGACGAACACGATGTCGCTATCGGTGACGGTGGCGTCGGGGATGCCTTGCAACGTGCCGACGATGGCATCGCTGCGATACGCAAAATTTTCCTCGCCGGCATCGGTTTTCACGTGCAGCGCAACTTTGTCCGGATCGAGCAAGACGGTTTCGGTCATCGGCACATCCTGGAAGAAACTGTCGCCGTTCCCGGGCTTGAGGCCGAGGCGCTCGAACTGCTGTTTCAGATACGCGATGGTGAGTTCCTCGCCCTTGCTGCCGGGTTTGCGTCCGCCGAATTCATCCGAGGCCAGGATTTTTACGTGCGCGACAAAATCGCCGGCGGAAATTTCCGGCACGAATACGTGTGCGGGTTCGGCCGCAGGTTGGGCCGCGACGGTGGCGGCTGGCGGGGCTTCGGCGGCTTGCTGCTGGCATGCGGTCAGCAGCAGCGCGCAGGCACTGGTGAGTATCAAACGGCGCATCGGTGTTCCCTGTAATCGTGACCAAGCGGCCGATTGTAGGGAGTGCATCGCGTCAGGGCTAGCGTGACTGGTGGCCTATGCCGATTTGCCGCTCAACGCGGCGCGGGAGATGAGCCGCGCGTCAGCTCCAGGATGTAATCCGCGAACGCGTAGGGCACCGTTATATCCGGCGCCAGACTGGCCACCTGCATTGGGTAGAAAGCCATGATCCAGAAGCAGCCTGGCTGACCCGAACACGAGCGTGAATAATCGTGCAGGCCGGTGGCAAAACCGAGACTGAGTTTCGCGTTCGGCAAAGTCATGCTGCCACCTTCTGCCCACATGCGGATACGATCGCCGACTTCCTGGCCGATCACGGTGATCTTGTTGCCGCCATGCTGCTTGAGCAGCGCCAGGCTCACATCGCCGGCGGAAAACGTCCATGCGCTGGTCAGCACATACACGTGCTCGACCGAATCGGCGAGGGTGACGAGATTTTTCATCAGCGCCGCAGTAGTGGTGAAATTGCCGCCTTGGTCGAGACGCAGATCGAGCACGATATGGCGCGGACG
>JANXUW010000311.1 GCA_025351985.1 Pseudolysobacter sp. | reverse complement strand
CGGCGGCATGCAGTTGCCGCATGTCCTCGAACAAGCCTGCCACGCGTATTTTTTCAGCGCCAACGTCGCGACCAGCGCTTACGTGTTGTTGACGATCGGCAACGCCAGCGCAGTGCTCACGCACGGCTCGCCGCAACAGATCGAGGCTTTCGCCAAGCCCGCGCTCGAAGGCCGGTTTTTCGGCACGATGTGTTTGTCGGAACCGCAGGCCGGATCGTCGCTGGCCGACATCCGCACACGCGCCGAACCCGATGGCGATTCCGCGTTCGGTCCGCGTTATCGGCTGTTCGGCAACAAGATGTGGATCTCCGCCGGTGAGCACGAGCACGCCGAAAACATCGTGCATCTGGTGCTCGCGAAAATCCCGGGCGAGGATGGCAAGCCGATTCCCGGCGTCAAGGGAATTTCGCTGTTCATCGTGCCGAAAAAAATCGTGGAAACCGATGGTACGGTCGGCGAGCGCAACGACATCGCGCTGGCCGGTCTCAATCACAAAATGGGTTATCGCGGCACCACCAATTGCCTGCTGAATTTCGGCGAGGGCAGCTTCACGCCGGAAGGCAAGGCCGGCGCGATCGGTTATCGCATCGGCAATGCGCATCAGGGCCTCGCCTACATGTTCCACATGATGAACGGCGCGCGCATTGGTGTCGGCCTCGGCGCGACCATGCTCGGCTACACGGGTTATCTGCACGCGCTCGAATACGCGCGCGGACGTCCGCAGGGCCGCGCCGCCACGGCGAAAGATCCGGCCAGCGCGCAGATCAACATCATCGAACATACCGATGTGCGGCGCATGTTGCTCGCGCAGAAATCCTATGTCGAAGGTGCGCTCGCGCTGAATTTGTATTGCGCGCGTTTGCTCGACGAAGAGAAAACCGCGACCGATGCGACCGCGCGCCAACATGCGACGTTGCTGCTGGATATTCTCACACCGGTCGCCAAAAGCTGGCCGTCGCAATGGTGCCTCGCCGCGAACGATCTGGCGATCCAGGTGCACGGCGGTTACGGCTACACGCGCGATTACAACGTCGAGCAGTTCTATCGCGACAATCGCCTCAATCCGATCCACGAAGGCACGCACGGCATCCAGGCGCTCGATCTGCTCGGACGCAAAGTCGTGATGCAAAATGGCGCCGCGCTGCATGCGCTCGGCGGCATCATCCAGCACAGCATTCGCACTGCTTTGATGATCGCGAATGCCGAGGTGAATGCGTTTGCGCATGAACTCAGCACGCGCTTGCATACGCTCGTCGATGTCACGCAGCAACTGCACGGCAGCGGCGACATCGCGCGCACGCTGGCGAATGCGACCGTGTATCTCGAAGCGTTCGGCCACATCGTGATGGCGTGGATCTGGCTTGAACAGGCGACGATCGCGGCGCAAGCGATTGCTTCGGCCACGCCGGAAGACATCGCGTTTTATCACGGTAAATTGCAGGCAGCGCGCTATTTCCAGCGCTGGGAATTGCCGAAGGTCGATGCGCAACTTGCGCTACTCGCGACGCTGGATACGACCACGCTGGAGATGCAGAACGACTGGTTCTGAATCTCCAGCCGCCGCATACTCGCCAATAAAAAAGCCCCGCAATGCGGGGCTTTTTATCTTGCAGAATCGATTCGGCTCAGTCGCCCATCTGCTTCTGGCGGTGCTCCCAACGCTCCTGCGCGTCGAGGCACAAAGTTGCGATCGGGCGAGCATCGAGACGATCGACGCCGATATCCTCATCGGTCTCTTCGCAGAAGCCGTAACGGCCATCTTCGATGCGCTTGAACGCCTTGTCGATCTTGGCGATCAGCTTGCGATAACGATCGCGCGTGCGCAGTTCGAGCGAGTTCTCGGTTTCGCGCGTGGCGCGTTCCGCTTCGTCGCCGACATCGCGCACTTCTTCGCGCAGGTTGTCGATGGTCTGTTTCGATTCCTCGACCAGCTCATCGCGCCATTTCTGCAGCTTGTTGCGAAAATACGCAAGCTGCAATGGACTCATGTACTCCTCATCTGCGGACGGCTTGTAACCGACAGGCAATTCGATGACTGTATTGACGGGCAAAAGATAACGCCCGCCTTCCTTTTTGATGCCGTTATCCGAAGCCGACACTGCTGGTTTTTTGATTGCTGCTGATTTCACTGCGTTTATATTCGTCGTAATCTTGGAGGGAATGGGTTTCGGTGTCGGCGCAGGGGCTACCGCTTGCACGATAACCGGCTTGGCCGGCACAGGTTTCATTGGCGCGGACTTCACCGCCGCAGGCTTGCTCGTGATGATGCTCGACGCTGGTTTCGCCAGCGTGACAGGCTTTTTCGCTACCGCTTTTTTTACCGCCTTGCTGACTGTCGGCTTTTTCGCCTTCGGTGCCGGCTTGGCGGCGGGTTTCGCGGATTTCTTCACTGGCGCTTTTTTCACCAGCAACGGTTTTTTTGCTGCCGCCACCGGCTTTTTTACTACCGGCTTCGGCTTGGCTGCCGCGACTACCTTAACCGGTTTTTTCGCTGGCGCCGGCTTTTTGATCAATTTCTTGGCTGGCGCCGGCTTGATCGATTTCTTGACGACCTTGGCAGGCGGCTTTTTCACCGCTTTCGCCGGTGATTTTTTGGCCGCTTGCGCAACGAGCTTCTTAACCGGTTTCACGGCCTTGCTCTTCGCTGCTGTTCTGGATTGTAGCGCAGCGGCTTTTGGCTTGACGACCTTCGCCGCAGACTTGGCCTTCAACGCGGGCTTCTTAGCAGATTTCTTCGTGGTTTTCGCCATATCCATCACACCATTGTAGCCGGGCGGCGGCGTGTTATAGCCTAAGTCTCCTGCAGCGGCAACCTTTAAGATGTCAATGTGTTCAGATTGCCAGCGTCGATTCCACTTTTTGCTTCGCACTCGGCGCCGAAATATCGCCAACAAGCCCTTGCCTGCAAACGAATTAATGCCACCCCGATGTTCGTTCAGCGCCGCAAAAAAACCGTCCGAAGACTTCTAAAAATATCGTGACTCGTCCCCTGCTCTTCCTGCTGGCGCTGTACAAACGCTGGATCAGCCCGCTGCTCGGGCGGCGTTGTCGCTTCGAGCCGAGCTGCTCGGATTACGCACGGGTCGCCATCGCGCGTTTTGGCGCCACGCGTGGCAGCCTGCTCGCCGCGTGGCGGCTCGCGCGCTGCCAGCCGTTCGCGCGCGCTGGCGACGATCCAGTGCCCGAACAATTCCCGCGCTGGGGGCGGCGAGCGCAGAATCATTCGTCGCATGCCTGCGGCGCTTGCAACGCGCTCGATCCAGCGGCACATTGCAAGACTGAAGCGAATGCCGCATCCCCCGCCGAATCTGGAGAGACACATCATGACTGACTGGCTGATCACAAACGCCGACATCATCAACGAAGGTCGGCGTTTCCACGGCGATCTGCGCATCAAGAACGGCCGCATCGAAGCGATCGGCAGCAGCATTGCCGCGCGCGCCGGCGAACAGGTATTCGACGCCGGCGGACGTCTGCTGATGCCGGGCATGATCGACGACCAGGTGCATTTCCGCGAACCCGGCCTGGAACACAAAGGCGATCTCGCCACCGAATCGCGCGCCGCGGTCGCTGGCGGCATCACCAGTTTCATGGAGATGCCGAACACCAAACCGCCAGCGATCACGCTCGATGCGCTCGAAGACAAGTTCCAGCGCGCGTCGACGCGCGCGCTGGCGAATTATTCGTTTTATCTCGGCACGACCAACGACAACCTCGATGTATTGCGCAGCCTCGATCCGCGCGCGGCGGCCGGCATCAAGGTGTTCATGGGCGCCTCGACCGGCAACATGCTGGTCGACAATCCCGATACGCTGGACAAGATTTTTCGCGATGCGCCGACGATCCTGCTGACGCATTGCGAAGACACGCCGATGATCGAGGCCAATCTTGCGATCGAGCGCGCGCGTTACGGCGATGCGATTCCGGTCGAGCGCCACCCGTACATCCGCAGCCGCGAGGCATGTTTGAAATCCTCACGGCTCGCGATCGAACTCGCACGCCGGCACAACTCGCGCCTGCACGTGTTGCACATTTCCACCGCGGAAGAACTGTTGCAATTCGAACTCGGCCCGATCGCCGGCAAACGCATCACCGCGGAAACGTGCGTGCATTACATGCAGTTCGACGAAGCCGATTACGCCGCGCGCGGCAATTTCATCAAGTGCAATCCGGCGATCAAGTCCGCCAGCGATCGTATCGCCATCATCCAGGCCGTGCGCGAAGGCCGCATCGACGTGCTCGCGACCGATCATGCACCACACACACTCGCGGAAAAATCGCAGCCGTACGAAACTGCGCCGGGTGGTTTGCCACTTGTGCAGTTCGCGTTGCAGTGCGCGCTTGAGCGCTGGTTCGACGGCCAATTGCCGCTCGAATTGATCGTCGAAAAAACCACGCACGCGCCAGCGACGTTGTTCAACGTGCGCGATCGCGGATTTCTGCGCGAAGGTTATTTCGCCGATCTCGCGCTGGTCGATCTGCACACGCCGCAAACGGTCACGCGCGAATCGGTGCTGTCGAAATGCGGCTGGTCGCCGTTCGAAGGCATGACGTTTCGTTCGAGTATTGCCGCGACGTGGGTCAACGGACATCTGGCCTGTCGCGATGGAAAGTTCGATACCAATATCCAGCCCGGCCAGCGCCTGGAGTTCAATCGATGAGGTGGTCCGCAGCGCGTTCGATCGCGATGGGATTGATGTTGGCCGTTCCACTACTCGCGAGCAGCGCGGCGCATCGCCTGGATTTGCCGGTGAGTGTGCAACAAGGCGCACTCGTGATCGGTCATGCCGAGGCGAACGCGATCGTCCAGCTCGACGGACGCGCGTTGCATGTCGGCAAGGACGGTACGTTTGTGTTCGGTGTCGGCCGTGATGCAACGCCGAAGGCGCAGATCAGCGTGGAATATGTCGATCACAGCAAACGCAGCGCGACCCTCGGCGTGCTCAAGCGCGAATACCACATCGAGCGCGTCGACGGTCTGCCGCAACATACCGTCACGCCCGATCCCGAACTTTCCGCACGCATCGAGCGCGAGCAGGCGGCGGTCGCCGAAACACGCAAACGCGACGACGAACGTGAAGATTTCCTCGGCGGTTTCGAGCTGCCGATTCACGGCCGCATCAGTGGTGTGTACGGCAGCCAGCGCATCGACAACGGCACGCCGAAATCCGCGCATATGGGCCTGGATGTCGCCGCGATCGAAGGCACGCCGATTCACGCGCCGGCGCCCGGCATCGTGATCTTCGCCGCGACCGACCTGGTGCTGACTGGCGGCACCGTGCTGA
>JANXUW010000189.1 GCA_025351985.1 Pseudolysobacter sp. | reverse complement strand
ATCGGGCAAATACTGATGGTGATAGCGTGGATTGGCGACGATCTGCGCCGGCAGTTCGCCGTCGATAAACGCGAGGATACCTTCCAGCACCATGGTGATGATGCGACTGCCGCCGGGCGTGCCGATCACGCCGATGCGATCAGCGCCGATAACGAAACTCGGTGTCATCGACGACAGTGGGCGGCGCCCGGGCATCGGCGCATTCTTGTCGTTGCCGACGAGGCCGAACGCATTCGCCGTGCCTGCCTTCAGCGCGAAATCGTCCATCTCGTTATTGAGCACAAAACCGGTGCCGCCGATCACCAGTCCGCTGCCGAACGGCAGGTTCACGGTCTGCGTGGCGCCGACCATGTTGCCGTCGCCGTCGATGATCGAAAAGTGCGTGGTATGCGTGCCTTGTGGCGGCGCCATGTAACCTGGCAACATATCGCTCGGCGTCGCTTTTTCGGGATGGATCGAAGCGCGCAAACCAGCGGCATACAACGGGCTCGCGAGTTCGGCCAGCGGCATTTTCACGAAATCCGGATCGCCGAGATATTCGGCACGATCACGATAAGCGCGGCGCATCGCCTCGACGATCAGATGCGTGCGGTGCACATGATCGAGTTTGCCCAGATCGTAACCGCTGAGGATGTTCAGCATCTCGGCCAGCGCGATGCCGCCGGACGATGGCGGCGTGGCGGTGACGATATGCCATTCGTGATAATCGATGCTGATGGTCTCGCGCTCCTTGGCCTGGTATTGCGCGAGATCTTCGAGCGTCCAGTTGCCGCCGGTTGCGTGTACGCCGTCGACGAGTTTTTGCGCAAGCTCGCCTTTGTAGAATCCGTCGTTGCCTTTCTCGGCAATCAGTTCGAGCGTGTGCGCGAGATCGGGGTTCTTGAAGATCCAGCCTGCCTTCGGTGCGACGCCTTGATCGAGCAGCAACGCCGCCGACGCCGGATAACGCAGAATCACCGGCTGGCGCTGGGCGAGTTCCTTGAGAAAACGCGAGTCCGGCTGAAAACCCTCGCGTGCGATGCGGATCGCCGGCGCCAGCGATTTTTTCAGCGGTAACTTGCCGTAATGCGCCGCCAGCCAGACCAGTGCGGCGGGTTCGCCGGGGATGCCGGCCGACAGCGGGCCGTTCACTGACTTGTCGCGATCAAGATCGCCTTTGGCATCCAGGTACAGCGCCGGATTGCTCGCGCCCGGCGCGGTTTCGCGCGCATCGAGCATGATGTTTTTCGAGTCACTCGCGCGATGCAGCAGAAACAAACCGCCGCCGCCGATACCGGAACTTTGCGGCTCAACCACGGACAATGTGGACGCAACCGCGACCGCCGCGTCGAACGCGTTGCCGCCTTGCGCGAGCACCTCGAAACCGGCGTGGGTTGCGAGCGTGTGGGCGCTTGCGATTGCCGCGTGCAGCGGCTTGTCGGCGGCATGCGCGAAACCCGCAAGCAAAAGCAGCAGCGCGCCACTCACATGGCGTAAACGCAGGGACGTTGTCATTCGATAGCTCCAGTCAGTGCGCGATATTTAATCTGCAGCGCGTCACGCGATTCGGCGTGTTCGGGATCGATGAAAATGCATTCCACCGGACAGACTTCCACGCATTGTGGTGTGTCGAAATGACCGACGCATTCGGTACAGCGCGACGGTTCGATTTCATACACTACTTCGCCCTGCGCGATGGCCTTGTTCGGACAGACCGGTTCGCACACATCGCAGTTGACGCATTGGTCGGTGATCAGCAAAGCCATGGCGGGCGTAACGTTTTCCGATGGTATCAGCGCGGCGAGAGCTGCACGGTGTGCATGCCGCCGACCGCAAACAGGCGTGTAAACGAGCGATGCGCTCGTAGTGGGGTGAAGCGCGATCGATTACAAGCAACGGCGCACGGATCGACTCCGTGCGCCGCGCCCGGTTATTTCATTTCGACGTTGCGGAAATCCACGCCGGTCGGATCGACCACGGCCTTGACCCGCGCGCTGTCGTCGGTCGTGCCGATAAACAGAAAACGCACGTTCTTCATCGAACCGGCTTTTGCTCCCTGGAACGCGCTGAGGATGAGATCCGCAGTGGCCTTCGAATCCGGCCCGCCGAAGGCCATCATGTTGCCCGGCAATACGCCACGCGCGACCACGTTCTTGACGTTGTCGAGCTGGTTGTCGCGCGCACTTTTTCCATCGGCGTCATCGCCGCTGGGCACAAAATACATGTACGGCGAACGCGTCTGCACGCCGTCCATATTGTGGATCACGACGTCTTTCAGATACGCCTTCCACGCGTCGACATTTTTCGCATCGGTCGGCATCGCGACAGGTGCGGTCGGCTGGGCGGCCTTCGCGGCGGCGGCTTTCTTG
>JANXUW010000178.1 GCA_025351985.1 Pseudolysobacter sp. | reverse complement strand
CGCACGCCTGATCGACAGCGATTTTTCCGAGGCGGTGGACATGATGCGCGAGCGATATGCGGAAAGTCTGCGCGTCGAGGATCTGGCAAAGCACGCAAAATTATCGGTGCCGCAATTCGAACGACGCATGAAAAAAATCTTCCAGTTGTCGGCCGCGCAATATCTGATGAAGGCCCGCGTCGATGCCGCCGCGCGTTTGCTGCAACACACCAGCAAGTCGATTTCGGATATCGCCCAGCAAGCGGGATTCTCCGATCAGAGCCGATTGTCGCGCCTGTTTCGTCGTGTCACCGGCATGACGCCGGGGCAATATCGCCAGATCATTCGCGAGTGGCATTGATCCGACCGCGGTATCGATTTGATCAATTTGTGAGAGTAGCTAGTTCGGTGCGCGCAGATAAGCGACGAATCCGCGCGCAAGTTCGTTCGCGAGCTTCTTGTCGGTGAGCGGCTGCACGACATGCCATAACGAGGTGGGTTCGAGGGCGATTCCCTCGATCGCGCTCCATGCCGTGATGACGGCAATTTGCAGCGCGCGTTTCGGCATGGGATGGGTGATCTCGGCGCGATGCGCGAGCAGGATGTCGATGATGGTCTTGAGATTCGCGGCAACGATCGCGCGTACTTCGACGATGAATTCCTGATCCGTATCGGTATCCATGAAACGCGAAAGCGCGCGCAGCAGATTCGGGTGCTGCCGGTATTGCGCGAACGACAATGCCATCAGGCGGTGGGTCGTGTCGGCCAGCGTCGAGCGCAGCAGAAGTTTTGCCAGGCTCTGCAGATTCGCCTCGCGGCTCTGCTGCAGCATGTGCAGAAACGCGGCGCGCAACAACGCGTCCTTGTCGGCAAAACGCCGATACACGCTGGCAGGTGAAACCTTGGCGACCACTGCGATGCGCGGAATCACCGCGCCTTCGAGTCCGAATTCATCCAGCAATTGCACGGTGGCCGAGAGCAGTCGTTCGACCGTCTCGCGGCTGCGTTTTTGCTGGGGTGCGAGAGAAGTATCGGCGGTCGGCATACACGAAGGATAGACAAGTGCGATTCAATATGCGAATGTAAATACACATTCACATATTGAATCGACGATGCCATCCTTCGGCGCTGTCGATTCCACCCTCCAACTCGCAGAGAAAAGAGTGCGCCATGAAAAATGCCATCGTCACTGATCATCAATCCTTTTCGGTATCGCTCCCCGATGTTGTATCGGCAATTGAGCTGCCTCGTGGCTGGAGCGTCGCCAACGCGGCGCCTGTGCTGACGCTGATGGGACCCGAGCGCGATCTGCAAATGGCTTTTGTGGCAATGGCGCATTCCGACGATACGCGGGCGATCGTTGCCGCGGCGTGGCGTTTGCTGGATCCGCTATTCGATCTGCCGATCGCGCAGCAGGTCGAAACTCCCGCGACGCACGACTGGGATGCTTGCAGCCAGATTGTCTATCGTCCGCCCAGCGCCGAGAGCCGTATCGCCTTCGCCATTGTCAGGACGCTGGGCGCACGTGCATACGTGAACCTCATCACCGGCACGTTGGCGGGCTTCACTCGTCGCGAGGCGCAGATTGAAGAGCTTCGCGATGCCTGGCGGCCCGATGGTCTGGTCGCAACAAGTCTCGCGGATCGGACCGCGGTTCGCTGGGGACAGGTGCAAAACGATGCGCTCGGCGCGTTCCTTTGCGATGCAATGCATCAGCTGCATGTGCCGGGTCTTTCCATCGCCATCGTTCAGGCCGGCCAGGTGGTTTATGCCGATGGTTTTGGCGTGTGCAGCGCGGCCGGCAAGCAAACGGTCGCGGCCGATACGCGTTTCATGATCGGCTCCACCACCAAGCCACTGACGACGTTGATGATGGCGCGCCTGATCGAGCAGGACTATTTTTCGTGGTCTACGCCGATCACGAAAATATTGCCGGACTTCGCGCTGGCCGATGCAGAAATGACCGAGCGTTTGCAGATGCGGCACACCGTCGCCGCGTGCACCGGCATGCCGCGCCGCGATATCGATCTGATGTTCAAGTTCAACGATGTCACTGCCGAGCAGCGCCTCGGCGAGATGAGCACGATGCAACCGACCACCGCTTTCGGCGAGATTTTTCAATACTCGAATTATCTGGTGGCGGCAGGCGGTTATGCCGCGGCGCGCAGTTTTGCGCGCAACGGCTCGCTCGATTCGGCCTATACACAAGCGATGCAGCAATGGGTGTTCGATCCATTGCAGATGAGCGATACGACCTTGCGCAAAACACAAGACGGTACAAATTTCGCTGCGCCGCATGCGATCGACTTCGATGGCAATACCGCACTGATCGATCCGAACATGGAAAAATTCGCCGACGCCGTTGCGCCAGCAGGTGCGATCTGGTCGACGGCTCTCGACATGGCCCGCTACCTGCAGCTGGAGTTGAATGGCGGTTTCGCGGCGGACGGAACGGTATTGCTCGCAACGAATGCGTTGCAACAGCGCTGGCGCGGCGGCATAAAAATCGACGGTAATACCAGCTACGGGCTAGGCCTGATTTGCGCCGATGAGCAAGGGCTGGAAGTGATCGGCCACGGCGGCGGCACGTCGGGTTTCAGTTCGGATATGTACTTTCTGCCGGCCAAGGAAATCGGCGTGGTTGTGCTGACCAATCTGCGCGGCGCGCACGTTTTTCTCGCGGCCGTGCGGCAGAAAATCATTGAGATATTTTTCGATGCCAAGCCGACCTCGGCGTCGATGATCGCCGCTGCGATGAAGGCCACGCAAGATGCCACGGCGAACGTGCGCAGCCGGGTAAAGGTCGATCCCGATTCGCTGGGTTGGTTGAATAATCTGTCGGGGCGTTATCACTCCGCCGAATTGGGTCATGTCGAAATCACTCGGCGCGGCGCGGGATATTGGGCCGCGTTCGATGGCTGGGGCAGCAGCCTCGGCAGCGAGATACAGTCGGATGAAAGTCGGTTCGTAGTGCTGACCAGCCCGCCGTGGATCGGTCTGCGACTGCGCGTGAATAATGACCACAGCGAACTGCATCTGGATGGCGGCCAGATGAAATACGTTTTCAGGAAATGTCAGCAGGCGGATTAATCAGCAGACGGATTAATACGCGATGTTGATCGCGACGAAGAGGAATCAACCGCCGCGACTTTCAATCAAACGCCGATTCGATATCATGCGCGTCACGACCGTCGCGCCACGAACATGTCGCCTGCGATTTCGTCCTGCTCGCGCACCAGCATCACGAGGTTTTTGTATGTCGATCCGATCTGCGCTGCTGCTGGCTACCGTCGCTGGCGCTGCATTTCTATTCGTGCGCGATGCTGCCGCTTTGCCGTCGGATACGCCCGTGGTGATGTATACGGATATCGCTTCCGGACCAAACTCGGGTGGCGAAAACAATCACGGCGCGTATCTGTCGATCTTCGGCAAGAATTTCGGCAGCAACGGACTCGGCAGTCTCGTGAAGGTCAAGATCGGCGGTGTCGAAGTCGACAACTATCGGTATCTCGGGCTGGCGAAAGGTCGCGTCGATATTCAGCAAATCAGCGTGCAGATCGGTGCTATCGGCAATCCGACGCCCGGCACATCGTTGCCGGTGCAGGTGTTGGTCAACGGCATCGGCTCGAACGTCGATCAGACCTTCATGGTGAATCCGGGGCGCATCCTGTTTGTCGACAATGTGCTTGGCAACGATACGACCGCGGTGCCCGGCGACATCGCGCATCCGTATCGGCATGTGCAGATTGCGGACATCACCAAGGCCGCTTATGGCGCGATGGCGCGTGGCGATATTCTCGTCATGCGCGGCACCGGCACGGCGTGGACCGATCTCGGCAACGATACCTATTTCACCAAATTCTACGGCAAGCACGGCACCGCGCCGACCGGCGCATCCGGCACCGGGCCGTTCACGCTGATGGCGTATCCGGGCGAAGATGTTTTTATCGATGTGGTCGGCAATGCCACGCAAAAAGGTGCGATATCCGGCGTCGATACCACACACTACGATGGCGGATTGTGGATCACGATCGCCGATCTGCGCATCGAGTCGGGCGGCAATGCCGGCGTGATTGCGGTGCAGATCGACGGCGATCATTGGCGTGTCGTCAACAATGAACTCACCGCTGCAACGGCGACGAACAGTGCGTTCGCCGCTGGCATCAATGGCAACGGCACGAATTCTTACTGGGTCGGCAACCATATTCACAACATCGCTGGCGGCGCGCTACAACAGAACCACGGCATCTACATCGACGGCGATGGTTCGTATGAGATCGCCTACAACACGATCGAGCATGTCAGCGGCGGCAACGGCATGCAGATTTACGTCAACGGCGATAACGGCAGCGATGTCGGCAACAACGTCAACTTCCATCACAATCTCGTCCACGATATTTCCAAGCACGGCATCAATATCGCCGATGGTTCGCAGAACAACATCAAGCTCTGGAACAATGTCGTCTACAACACGACCTTTGCGAGCCTGCGCTTCAATACCAACACGCTGCATGGCGCGAAGATCTACAACAATACATTCTTCAACGCCGATACCAGCGGTAGCAGCAACTACGGCGCGATCACCAATGACTGGAATCTGCCGGCCGACGCGATCGACATGGAAAACAATATCGTCTGGCCGGCGAGCGGCATGGCTTACACCGACGGCAGCGTCGGTTTTGCTGCGGGCATCGGCACGATCAGCAAGAACCTGTGGTTTGGCGGTATAGGCGGCTATACCTTTGATGCGCATCCAGTCACCGGCAATCCACTTTTCATCAGCGCAAGCGCCGCCGATTTCCATCTGCAACCCGCGAGTGCCGCGATTGATGCCGGATCAACCGCGGTAGCAACGCTGCTGAGCAACGACTTCGATGTCGTCGTGCCGCGCCCGGTCGGATCGGGCATCGACATCGGTGCGCACGAATACGAAGCAGGATATGTCTACGACCGGATATTTGCCGGCCGCTTTGAATGATCGCGATACGTCGCGAACAAGATGCTGGAAAATCGAAGCGCTAGATGTTTTCCGCGAGTTTTTTCAGTGCTGACAAAACCGCGGCGAAGTCGTCGGTAACCATCGGGTCGAATTCCGCCGCCGCCGCCGGCCCGGTAATTTCGGTGCGATAAGTAATCCGGCGACGACAGTTCGCCTGTGGCGCGATTTCGTGAAACACCACGACGCGAGTTCCATCGACGATGATCTCATCGGTAATCGCTACATTCTCGGTGACATCGATCAATGTGCTGGTGATGCATCGGTTCCGGGCAGCTGCATGCTGAATCATGTGCCTCTGGCAAACGGGCCGTATATTTCGATGGCTTCGATTCCTGTGTTCCATTTTTTCCAGCCCGCGACGTCCGCAAACAATCGCCAGATCTACGTCGGTGTTGCGCTTGTCTCGATGCTTGCTTCATGGCTCCACATGGGTATCTCCTGCGTGTATTGAGCCGCGCAAACGGAATGGAGTGTTCCTGTCGTTACGCATTTGCCAGAAGCCGCCCAGAAAAGCTGCGATCCACGCCAGTGGGAAAATAAGCTCAAGCTCGGGCACGACAAATCCCAGTGCCTCATTCGGCTCGTTCAACCAAAGTTTCAGCAATTCGAACCCGTGCACGGACGGCATATCGTGCTCATGCAAATAGACTTCTTTTTTCTCTGTCGGCCAGGATGAAAAATCATCAGGTGGCGTATGAAAATGCATTATTCGGGTTACGAATAGCGTAAGAATCAAGACAGTAACAAGACTTAAAACACGGCAATCCAAGTCGTTCGGGCGAGTAAAGAACGCAAGGCATTTCTCCATAGCAGATCATTTCCCTGTCGGGATCCGGCATACCCACGACTCAGTCATGGCCGCAACATTTTTTCGTTCCCAGCGATTACGCAAGTTATCGAACATGGCAACCAGCGTTTGAGTTAATGCGTCGCGCGACGCGACAGCACATTGCGAAAACATTTCAAGGTAGCGTTGGAGAAAGGCCTATGCCTCGGCGATGGCCGCAATCGAAACCTTCAGCCCCGGAATGCGCGCCGGCAATTTGGCGCCTTGGCGAGCGGGTGGATCGGCAGGAAACCACTTCAGCCACTCTTCGTTCATGCCGGCGAAGTCGTCTTCGTCGGCCAGCACGACGGTCACGCTGACGAGCTTGTCGAGCGCGCTGCCGGCTTCTTCGAGGATGGCCTGGATGTTGGTCAGGCACTGGCGGGTCTGCTCCTGGATCGTGGTGCCTTTGAAGGTGCCGGTGGCCGGATCCGTGGGTGCCGTGCCTGAGACGAACACGAGTCCGGCGGCTTTGACCGCCTGGCTATACATCGGCGGCGGCTTGGCAGCTTTTGCCGTGAACACAATTTGACGCGTCATTTGGTTTCCTTCAGAACGTTGAAAGGGGTAGGAATGTCATCAGAACTTTATGCTTGAATTAACGCGCCGTATGAAGCGGCAGGAAATAGCAGGAGAATTTGTCGCCGCGTTCAATGCATGGCGACGCGTTCCGCGAATCATTTCTGCGGGACATGCATGCTGCGGAGGAAATGAATGCGCCAGATTTCTTTCTCTTTGCTGAGCACGCCCCGCGATTGTTTTTCGATCATGAGTTTTGCGCCTCGCGTGTGGTGATGGCGCGTGGGCCGCAGCCACGTTGCACAGAAAGATACTACGGCCCATCGTCACGATTCACCCACCGAATAGTCAGGTTGCACTTCGGCTCGCCTCGTCGGGCTGCCGCATCAAGCACTCGCGCATTTGCGCGTACAGCGGAGTGAGCGTGGCTATTTCGTAACAACCTGCGACTTCTGCAAATGTAGTCTGAAAATCTTCATGGCTGCGCGCGCGCCACAGGCGACCTGCCGGATCGATAACCAGAGAATGGCCGACGCCACCGCGAAATACCTGCGAGCCGTCGGTGCCGGCAAAAACTCGACACGTCCACGGCCGCTCCTTCGGATGATTCGCCATATGGATTTCTATGTCGGTAATCAATTTTGCAAAAAGCTCGCGCCGTGCCGGAGGGTCGCTCCGCAGCGTCAATGCGATCGCATGGCCGAGCATCGCGTCGGCTGGCGAGTAGAGAACGCCAGATTGCAACTCCTGGGCGATCGGTATATCCATCATGGGCGGCTATCGGATTAGAATGTGGGCGGATTATTTTGACGGGTTTCGCGCGCGGCGTCCGCTCGACGCCAACACTGTCGCAATGGCGGGTAGCATCAAAATGCTGCCACTGTTAAAGCCTGACACTTGAGCGAAGCGGTGGTGGCCACGATGACCGAAAGACCCCGCGATCCATCGCCACACTCCACGTGAGTCAACACTTGGGCGCAGGTCGCTCAAATGACACCTGCACCCTGTTTCGATTGGAACCTAACCATGCTGCCCGTGCTGGGGCGTTGTGAGCAGCGTACCGGTTCACGTTGATCGATGCGCTGTCAATCGTGATCCCTTCTCGGCGCCAGTTCCGCACCAAGGCCGATCTTCAAGACCCGGCCTTGGTGTTTTCCTCGCGTCGCTCTGCCATTACTCGATCGGACAGGACAGTGTCTGAGTCTCGAAGTCGTTGCGGAATACCACATCCGTCGCACGCAGCACGGTGACCAAAAGCGCATTCGACGCGCTCGAGTGGTAGTTGCCATCGCCACTGTAGTTGGCGCTGAGGTTGTACACCGAGCTTGTTCCCGCACCGGTCACAGCCAGCGCGCTGCTGTTACACGTCGCCGCTCCGGTATTGAGCGCGACGCTGTTGCACAGTGTTCCGCCGTTACCGTCATTGAACGTCACGGTGCCGGTGGCATTCGCCCCGCTTACCGCCGCGGACTGAGTGAACGGTTGCCCTGCGACAAACGTTCGCATGCAGGCACTCGTCAGCGTCGTGCTACTGGTGGCCTGCGTGATGGTTAGTGTGCCGTTGACGTAGCTGATCGTGTAGTTCGCGCTGGCAGCACCGCTGGGTGTGATGGCATAACCCCCGACCGGCGATGTTGGTATGGCGCTCGTCGCGACGCTTGCTTGCGTCGTCAGGTTCGCCGCCGTATCGCCGTTGACGAAGCCCGCATAACTCGCCGTGAAGGTCGGATTGGTCGTACCGTAAACGCGGCTTGCATTGTTCGCGGTGATGCTCAGCGCAGCCGTGTTGACGGTGATCGTTGTTGTCACGGGCGACGCTGGCGTGACGTAGGTGGTTGTGTCGCTCGGCACGAAGGTCGCGGATAGCGTTTGATTCGCGCCCGCGTTCAACACGGTGCCCGATAAAGGGGTGTAGGTGAACGTACCAGCGACCGGATTGCCGTTGTAGGTCGCCGTTGCGTTCAATTGCGTTGCGCCCAGCGCGGTGCCGTA
>JANXUW010000145.1 GCA_025351985.1 Pseudolysobacter sp. | reverse complement strand
AGCGGACGTTTTGTTGGTGCAAGTTGTGCGCGTCACTCCACACGACTATCGGAGTTCCTGAAATGAAAAACTTCCATCCTGCCAAGAAGCGAGTTGAGGTAACCGTCGGCGAGTCGGTTCGGATTATTCGCGAGCTTCAGGAGCTTAGCCAGAATCAATTGGCGCAACTTACGGGGATCCCGCAAGCAACGATCTCCAGCATCGAGAACGGCCGTGTCAATCTTGGAGTGGAGCGCGCAAAAGTTCTTGCTCAAGCGCTGCAGTGTCACCCGGCAGTCCTCGTTTTCCCTGGCTGGCAGGTGCGGGTTGATGCTGCGGCATAAGCATGTATAAACGCGTATATCAGACTATCAGAGGAGTCATGGTAAAGATCATTCGTCTCGTGGTGGCCGCTGCGTTTGCATTAACGATTGACGCCTGTAATCGCTCAGCCAATCCAGGTCCCTTGGCAGGTAAGTGGCAAATGTCTGGCGCCCTGCCCATGACAATTATCTTCCGCAGCGGTGAAACCGAATCACTTGGCATCATCGAAAAGGTTTCATACAGAACCGAGGGTAGTGATGTTCTCGTCACTTACACGGATGGTATGGCTAAGGGAATGGCCATGCGATACACAATGACTGGCGCGGACTCCGCTCGCACGGAATTGGGCTCGCTTCGAAGAGTCGGCAAATAGTCCGTAGGTCGGAAAAGCGCAGCGCCTTCCGACGATTGGCCTCGCAATTCTGGGAGCCCGCGAGTTTTATTCCATTGTCGGATAACGCGGCTGCGCCGCTCATCCGACCTACGCTCATCGGGCGAGACCATTGAAACTTCCGTCCACCATACGCTCCCGCATCTTGTCCGCTTTGCCCCCCACGATGCCGCGTTGCCACCCTTTACGATAGTGAACGTTTTGTTGAGACTGGCATGGCGTCGTCAAGTGGTGAGATCGACATGGCCTGCTCCAGGTGCGTGGCGTGTCGGGCTTGTTCGACGCAACCCATCCGCTTTGGAGTCGCAACATGCGCAAGCTCGTTCTCGCCGCACTTGTCGTCACGCTCGCCGGCTGTGGCCGCGGCGCTGAAGAAATCAAGGCGCTGAGCGCTGAAGACACGGCGTATCAGAAGCATCTGCAGGAACAATTGCTGGACGCCAAGCCCGGCAGCGTGATCGAGATTCCGGCGGGCAAACACCGTTTCGATCGCGGCCTGACGCTGCGCGTCAACGGCGTCACGATCCGCGGTGCGGGCCAGGACAAATCCATCCTGTCGTTCAAGGGCCAGGTGGCCGGTCCGGAAGGCATGCTGGTGAATGCGAGCGACTTCACGATCGAAAACCTCGCGATCGAAGACAGCAAGGGCGACGGCCTCAAGATCAACGACGGCGAGAACATCACGATCCGCGGCGTGCGCGTCGAATGGACCGGCGGATCGCAAACCACCAACGGCGCCTACGGCATCTACCCGGTGAAAACCCGCAATGTGCTGATCGAGGATTCGATCGCGATCGGCGCGTCCGATGCCGGCATCTACGTCGGTCAATCGAACACCGTGATTGTGCGTCGCAATCGCGCCGAGCTCAACGTCGCCGGCATCGAGATCGAAAACACCATCAATGCCGACGTCTACGAAAATACCGCGACCAAAAACACCGGCGGCATCCTGGTTTTCAATATGCCGAACCTGTCGCAGCCCGGACATTCGACACGCGTCTACAAGAACCACGCGGTCGCCAATAACACCGGCAATTTCGCGGCAAAAGGCGCGGCGGTGGCGAGCGTGCCGGCGGGTTCGGGCATCGTCATCAACTCGAATCCGCTGGTCGAGATTTTCGATAACGACATCGCCGACAACAAGACAGCGAACCTGATCATTTCAAGTTATTTCTCGACCGGCTACATGAACAAATACGGCGTCGCGGAAAATTACGATCCGTATCCGAAGGGAATTTTCATCTACGACAATCGTTTCTCGGGCGGCGGCGATTCGCCTGATGGGCTCGACCTGAAAACACTCAAGACCGCGATGTTCGGCATCACCGGACACTTCCCGAATATCTTGTGGGATGGCTACGTCGATACCAAGACGTTGGTGAATGGATTGCCGCCGGCCGAACAACGCATCTGCATCCGCAACGGCGATACCGGCATCCTCAATGTCGACGGTCCGAACAAGTACGACAAGCCGAGCACCGACATGGCGCCGTTCCAGTGCGAGCTGGCCAAGTTGCCCGCCGTTGTGTTGCCGGCCAAAGCGTGAGCAAGGAAACGATGCGCAAGGCAGCAGGTTTGGATTCGTCGGTGGGCGCAGGTTGGCGTTGGCTGGTGGCGTTCGCGCTGCTCGGTCTGGCGGCGTGTTCGCGAGCGCCGTCGCCGCAGTCGCCGGTGGTGTTCCATGCCAGCGGCAGCCCGGCACATCTGAGCGACTGGCACGTGCTCGCGGCGCAGGACGGCAAGCTGGTTCTGAACGACGAAGTGGTTCCTTTCGATCTGAACACGCCGCTGTTCACCGACTACGCGCACAAGCTGCGCACGATCTGGATGCCGAAGGGCGTCGCGGCCAAATACGATACGACGCAGACGTTCGATTTCCCGGTCGGCACGGTCATCACTAAGACGTTTTTCTATCCGTTGCCGAAGAACGCACCGCGCGATGCCAAATCGGTGGCGCGCACGTATGACCAGTCGCGCGACTTCGCCGGGGCGGGTCTCGATCTCACCCACGTGCACCTGATCGAAACCCGCGTGCTCGTGCGTCGCGAAGGCGGCTGGGCGGCGTTGCCGTATGTGTGGAATGCGGATCAGACCGACGCCGAACTCGCGCGCACGGGCGATACGCAATCGCTGGAACTGGTCGCCGACGATGGCGCACGCGAACCGTTCACGTATGTCGTGCCGAATGAAAACCAGTGCGCGGGGTGCCACGGCACCGACATGAAAAATCCGTCGCTGATCGCGCCGATCGGGCCGAAGGCGCGGCATCTGAATCGCGATTATGCGTATAGCGATGGCCGCGAAAATCAGCTCGCACATTTGACACGACTCGGTTATCTCATGGGCGTGCCGGAAGCGGCCAGTGTGCCGCGCAATGCCGATTGGCACGATGCCACGCAGGATGTCACGGCGCGTGCGCGTGCTTATCTCGACATCAATTGTGGTCACTGCCACAACCCGAAAGGCCCGGCCAATACCACGGGCCTGTCGTTGGATATTTTCACGGCGCCGGATCGGAATCTGGGTTTTTGCAAACCGCCGGTGGCGGCGGGTCGTGGCACAGGCGATCACAAGGTCGATATTCTGCCCGGCAAACCCGACGATTCGATTCTGCCGTATCGTATGAATTCCAGCGAACCGAGCGTGATGATGCCGGAGCAGGGCCGCAGCACGATCCATCGCGAAGGTGTGGAATTGATCCGCGCGTGGATCGCGGCGTGGCAGGGGAGTTGCGATTTGGCGTCGTGATGGATAAAAAATCTCAGGCGATACGCATGATCCGCGGATGATGCGATATTGCATTTGTTGTACTTGGTATTAGCACGTGGGGAGATGCGCAGGTGACCATACTCAGAAAAAAATTGACGCTGTGTCTTCGTGAAATCCTGTTCGGAGGTGTGACGCTTGCGTGCCTCGCACCGAATCTTGCGGCGGCAACAGAAGCGTCCGATGCCGCAGCGGCAGATACGCCCGCGGCAGCGACTACCGGCGCGAACGGCGCCACGACCGAACTCGAAAACGTCACCGTCACCGCGCAGAGCCGCAGCCAGCAGGTGCAGGACGTGCCGATTCCGTTGCAGATCGTCACGAGCAAGGATATCGACAAACTCGCGGTCACCGACCTCAGCAAGATGAACGGTTATATCCCCGGCCTCGTCGTCGGCGGCGATCAACCCACCCAGCCTTCGTACGCGATGCGCGGTATCGGCACTGGCGATTTCGGGGTGGGTTCGGATTCGCCGATCGGCGTGTACGTCGATGGCGTCTACACCGGCAAGACCGGTGGTGCACTCATGAATTTCAACGACGTGCAGCGCATCGAGGTTTTGAAAGGGCCGCAAGGCACCTTGTTCGGCCGCAACAGCGCGGGCGGTGCGATCTCGATCATCACCAACGAACCGTCCGACAAGTGGCAAGAACAGGCGCGCGTGCGCTTCGGCGATTACGGCCTGCGCTACATCGATGGCGTGCTGAATGCGCCGATCAATCAGGACATGGCACTGCGTTTCAGCTTCGTCAACAACCAGAGCGACGGCTGGCTCAAGGACGCCGCGAGCGGCCAACGCTACGAAGGCCAACACGACTGGGGTACGCGTGCGGCGTTCCGCTGGAATGCACCGGGCGATACCCAGATCCTGCTGACGTGGGAACACGAAAAACTCGATCAGCCGGCGCGTCCCGCGATCGGTCTGGTGGTGATGCCGCCAGCGCCCGGTGTGCCCGCGCTGGGCGCCAATCCCGATACCTATCTCGATCCGCTCAAGGCGCCGGTTTACAACAACGTGATCGACGGCGGCGAACGCCGACGTTTCGATGGCGTGACGTTGCGCATCGAACATCCGTTCGGTTGGGCCGATTTCACCTCGACCACGGCGTGGCGCAATTTCGACAGCTACAACCGCGAGAGCGACAGCGGCACGAATCGCATCCAGACCTATTTCGACACGACCAATGTCGAGAGCAATACCACCTGGTCGCAGGAGTTCAAGTTGTCCGGCGAAACCTCGCGCGCGAACTGGGTCGCGGGGGCGAGTTTCTTCAAGGAAAAAGCCGAACAATCGAGCCAGCTGAATTTTTTCACCGACACCATCGATACCTTGCTCAGCAACAATCCGCAGGTCGGGTTTCCACTGGTCGGCACGCTCAGCCAAGTGTACGGCTCGGTTGGGCTGCCGAGCCTGCTCGGCGACCCGTGGCAGGAATCGATTTTCAATCACGGCGACTACAAGGCGCAGGCGTTGTACGGCGACGTGATCTGGCATCTCACTGATCGCCTGAACCTGACCACCGGCGTGCGCTTCACGCATGACGAAAAAGAGTTCAGCTGGTACAACCCGTTGCGCAAAGCATCGAGTCTCGATGCGGCGATTGCCGCGGCCACGGCGGCTGGTCTCGATCCGGCCAGCGCGCTGGTGGCGACCGGATTTTTCACGCCGGATCAGGCGGCGCAACTCGCGCCGATCCTCAGCAACAATCTCGAGTTCAACACGCTTGCATCGAGCGCCAAACCGCTCGCACTCAACAACAGCTGGAACGATACCAGCCCGCGCCTCGTGCTCGATTACAAACTCACGCCCGAGGTAATGATCTACGCCTCGGCGACCAAGGGTTATCAGGCCGGCGGCTTCAACAGCGTGCAGGTCGGCTCCACCTACCAACCGGAAAACGTCAAGAACTACGAGGCTGGCATCAAGAGTTATTTCCCCGACTACCACTTGCTGCTGAATGCGTCGATTTATTACTACAAGTTCTCGAACCTGCAATCGCTGACGCTTGTGCAGGATGTCAACAACGGCCTGCCGCTATATCTCGTCACGAGCAGCGATCAGGACGCCAAAGGGCTCGAACTCGAAGCGCACTGGCAGGCGAGCGAAGGCTTGCGGCTGAACTTCACCTCGGCCTATATCGACGCACGCTACAAGGATTTCGTCGACAGCAACCAGGTTGATTTGAGCGGCCAGCCGACCGGCGAACCTTCATTCTCGGCCGCCGCCGGGTTGGATTATGTCTGGCGCAATGTCGCCGGTGGTGCGATCGATTTCACGCTGCAACACGCGCATCGCGGCAAGACACGCTGCAATTCC
>JANXUW010000144.1 GCA_025351985.1 Pseudolysobacter sp. | reverse complement strand
TGCCGATATCCTTTGGCAAGAGCTCGACAAAAAATACGGCGATACCGTGACACTGCCGCGAGTGCGCGCGAACTTTGAAATCGAGCGGCGCAACGTGACCGGATCGGGAGTCGGGCTGGTGGGCAATATGAAGGTCATCTATGGTGGCCCGGGCGGTAGCGATAATAGCGCTACGGGAAGTGACTTCTACGCGAATCAGCAAAGGGAACTCGACGAATATATCGAAACGAATTTTGGTCAAGGCCATGTCGATGTCGGTGCGATCGAGCCGATGGCTGCGCCAGCGGAAAACGCGCACGATGCCGCCAAGAATATTCCCGATACGCTGCCGTTGAAGTAACTGCAAGGCCGGCTTGGGTTTCGCCAAAAACGCGATGCATGCTTGAAGGCACGCATCTGGCTGGTGTCAAACCTGCTGTCGTTTTGCCGCACTAGTGCTATCGTCTGCGGCCCGATGTCTGACCGATGGCAATGCCGTGATCTCGCAAGAAGAATTCAACAGATTTGTCGCGCTTGGCCACAACCGCATTCCGGTGGTGCGCGAGGTTTTATCGGATCTCGATACGCCGCTTTCGGTGTATCTGAAACTGGTCGACGGGCCGTATTCCTACTTGTTCGAGTCGGTCGAGGGCGGCGCGCGTTGGGGACGCTACTCGATCATCGGTTTGCCGGCGCGGCGTGTTATCCGGGTTTACGGTCATCGTCTGACGATCACGGAAGAAGGTGAGACCGTCGAGGATCGCGAGGTCGCCGATCCGCTCGCCGAGCTCGTAAAAATCAAGGCGATGTACAACGTCCCGCAGATCGAGGGACTGCCCAAATTCAGCGGCGGCCTGGTCGGCTATTTCGGCTACGAATGTGCGAGCTACATCGAGCCGAAGATCAAGGCCGATGCCAATCCCGATCAGCTCGGCATGCCGGATATCTGCCTGATGCTGGCCGAAGAACTCGCCGTGTTCGACAACCTCAAGGGCAAGCTTTATCTGATCGTCAACGTCGATCCGGCCGAGCCGCGTGCGTATGCGCGCGCGCTGCGCCGACTCGACGGCCTCGTTCACCGACTGCGCTCCAGCAGCGCGGCGTATCCGGATTTCGTCGCGCCAGAGGCGATCGACGAATCGCATTTCATCTCCAGTTTCCCGAAGGACGATTACCTCGCGGCGGTGGAAAAAGCCAAGCAATACGTCTACGCCGGTGATGTGTTTCAGGTGCAGATCAGCCAGCGTCTTTCGGTGCCGTTTCGCTCAAGACCGCTCGATGTGTATCGCGCGCTGCGGGCGCTGAATCCGTCGCCCTACATGTATTTTCTCGATCTCGGCGGCGAGCAGATCATCGGTTCCTCGCCGGAAATTCTGGTGCGTGCGCAAGCTGGTCAGGTGGTGTTGCGGCCGATCGCCGGCACGCGTCGACGCGGACGCAGCGCGGAAGAAGATATCGCGATGGAACACGAGCTGCTGAGCGATCCAAAAGAGCGCGCCGAGCATCTGATGCTGATCGATCTTGGTCGTAACGATGTCGGCCGCATCGCCGAGATCGGCAGCGTCAAGCTCACCGCCAACATGATCGTCGAGCGTTATTCGCACGTCATGCACATCGTGTCCGAGGTGGTCGGCAAATTGAAATCTGGTCTGAGTTTCATGGACGTGTTCCGCGCCACGTTTCCGGCCGGCACGCTGACCGGCGCACCCAAGGTACGCGCGATGCAGGTGATCGCCGAACTCGAAACCGTCAAGCGTGGTGTGTACGGCGGCGCGATCGGCTACTGGAACTGGCAGGACGAGGCCGATCTGGCCATCGCCATCCGCACCGCCATCGTCAAGGATGGCCGGTTGCATGTGCAGGCGGCCGGCGGTGTGGTCGCCGATTCAATACCCGAGCAAGAGTGGCAGGAAACCATGAACAAGGGCCGCGCATTGTTCCGCGCCGTGGCGCAGGCGTTGGCAGGGCTTTGACGCGCGTTATCATCCAGCCTGGCATGCAAATGGATGCCCGTGGGTGAAAGCATTTGATAGCAGTTTTTTGCTGGTAGTAACCCTGTTGCCGGTGGCGCGGGGCTTCGAGTAATAGAACGAGTTCCGCGAGGCCGTGGTTCGGTGCACCCGGCACGATTTCACTTAATCCGCCGCAGTCGCATTGAACGACGGCCTATGCCTCGGCGATGGCCGCAATCGAAACCTTCAGCCCCGGAATGCGCGCTGGCAATTTGGCGCCTTGGCGAGCGGGTGGATCGGCAGG
>JANXUW010000136.1 GCA_025351985.1 Pseudolysobacter sp. | reverse complement strand
CGGAACAATCAGTTCGAGTTCGGATAATCGCATCTTCGGCAATACCAATGTCGGTGCGACGATGACACCTGTCGCGCAACAATAATTGGCAAAAGATTCGATCGCTACCAAAACTCCGTTGGCTGCTACGCCAACGGAGTTTTGTCTGGATTGCAAACAGGTGCAGCTCAAGCCACGCGTCGATTTTTTGGCAAGTGGCTGACCAGAAATTCCATCTGATCGGCAAGAATATTGCGATTCGACAGAATCAGATGCTCGACCCAGCTCGGGCGATACGGCACCGCCAGCAATGGCATGGCCGCTTGTTGCGGCGTGCGATTACCCTTGCGCACATTGCAGTGCAGGCACGCACTGACGACGTTTTCCCACAGATCCAGCCCGCCTTTCGACAGCGGCATGACGTGATCGCGCGTCAACTCGCCGCGATGGAACAGGTCGCCGCAATACAGGCACAACATGCGATCGCGCGCGAACAGCGCGGCATTGGTCAGACCGGGCGATGGATCGATAGCCGCACCACGCGCGTGGCCACGACTGGCAACGATGGGATGCAGATCGATCAGGCTTTGCTCGCCGCTCATGCGGCTCAGGCCACCGTGGATGGTCAGACACGGATCGCCGAGAGTCCACGCCACCGCGCCACGCACGTAGAGACAGACCGCATCCTGCCAACTGATCCAGTCGAGAATACGCCCGCTCGAATCCAGCGACAGGACTCGCGTGGTGTGGATATCGCTCCGGGTGCGCACTTGCGTCAGCATTCATCCTCCCCCGCATTGCGACGGGATGAAATCCGCCGCCAAACCGTGAACCATCTGAATACAGCAACCACTTAAAACCAGCATAGCCGAAATTACACGGTGTTTGTGAATCCTGCATGGCAGCGTGGCGCGCATCGCAAATGCATCCGCGGCACGGCAATAACCTTCAGCGATGTTTGGCCGGCGTGACCTTGGCCATGCGAATCAGATCGGCGCCGAAGCCGCAGCTTTCGTAGAGTGCGCGCGCACGTGAATTAGCGGGAAACGCCGAAAGCGTAATGAGGCGGCAATCGTGCTGCTGCGCCCAGCTGTCGGTGAATGCGAGCATCGCGCGACCGATGCCTTTGCCATCGCCGCCTTCTGGCACTGCGATATCCGAGATGTGGCAATTCCAGTGCTGGGTAAAAAAATCCAGCGTCTTTTGCAGATGCAGAAATCCGACCAGTTCGCCATCCTCGTTTTCGGCGACGAACAGGAACGATCCGGCGGGTTGTTCGGAAAGATGTCGCGCGATATCGCGATAGATGCCGTTGAGACAATCGCGCTTGCTGCGCCACCGCGGCAGATCGAATTCGACGAACCGTTCGACCAGACTCAGGATAAACGCATCGTCATCCGCCTGCGCGAGGCGCACATGAATTTCGTTATCGCTCATGCTTCACTCTGGATGGATCCAACGGAAGTAACGCCGAACTTTTGTTGTGACGTTGCGCCGGATGGTTCCGGCGCAGGGTCGATTCAGGCAATCCAATATTGCCTGATTTTCAAGCCACCGAGAACTGTTCTTCCGGCATGTCCATGAGGCTTGCACTGCCGGCACGAATCATCGCCACATGACTCAAGGTGCGCGGCAGGATGCGTGCGTAATAAAACCGCGCGGTGTGCAATTTCGCCTGCTTGAAATCATCGCCATGTTTTGAATTCTGCGAAGCGACCACGATCCGCGCCCAATAATAAGCCAGCGTGATATAGCCCGAATAATACAAATAATCGATCGCAGCGGCACCGATTTCCTCGGGATTTTTCACCGCCGACGCGGCGATTTCCTGCGTCAGCGCGGCCCACTCCTGCGCCGCCTTGGCGAGCGGGCCGACAAACTCGGCAACGACCGCGTTGCCGCCCTGCGCTTTGCAGAAAGTGCCGACTTCGTCGAGGAAATGTCGAAAACCCACACCCTGCAGCGCCATGATCTTGCGCCCGAGCAAATCCAGCGCCTGGATCTGCGTCGTGCCTTCGTAGATCGTGGTGATACGCGCATCGCGCACGAATTGCTCCATGCCCCATTCCTGGATGTAACCGTGGCCACCGAAAATCTGTTGCGCATCAATCGTGCATTCGATCGCCATTTCGGTCATCAATGCCTTGACGATCGGGGTGAGGAAAGACAGCAATTGCTCGGCGTGTTTTTGCTTCGCCGGATCGGTGCTGCGATCCGCCAGTTCGACCTGGATATAGGCGTCGTATACCAGCGCGCGACCGGCTTCGGCGAACGCCTTCTGCTTGAGCAGCATGCGCCGGATATCGGGGTGCACGATGATCGGATCGGCCGGTTTGTCGGGGCGCTTCGGCCCGCTCAGCGAGCGCATCTGCAGGCGATCACGCGCATACGCCAGCGAGTTCTGGTACGCGCGCTCGATCAGGCCGAGGCCCTGCACACCCACACCCACTCGCGCGGCGTTCATCATCGTGAACATGCAGTTG
>JANXUW010000127.1 GCA_025351985.1 Pseudolysobacter sp. | reverse complement strand
AGAATCACTCTCTCACCTCAAGCGCGATGGCGCAGAGAAGACGAAAAAGCAGGAGCTTCACGCCATGGCGGCATAGCGGCATAACGGGAAGATTGTGGAATTGTATACTTAACCCCGTTGCACTTCGTACTTGAACTCGCGTAGTTGAAACCAGCGGAGATCAAAATGACCGATTTAGTATTGAGTGGTAATGTTGCTCAAGCAATGGATACAGCGCTAGCCGGTTCTTACGAATCGTCTCTGAAGAAGACCGGCCAGCCGGGTTTGCCTCAGGCGGTGGTAGAGACGTTACTCGATAAGCTTGCGAGCGATGACGTCTATCGTGCTTTGTTTCAGAAGAATCCCGCTGCGGCGCTTGAGCAAATCGGCGCGCCGAATGCGGTCAACACGGCTCAATGCATCCAAGCAGCAAAACTTCCGAGCAAGGAAGTAATTCAGCAGACTCGTGCGGCTCTGAGTTCCCAACTTACTTCAAATCTAGGCATGCTGGTTTTTAAGGCTTAGTCGCGTGTTAAATTCAGGGAATCTTTGAAAGGGTATTAATAGACTGGGACAAAAATACAAGTTGGTCAGCATTTGGCCAAGCCTTGCGGAAATCGTCCAAGTATTGGATCGACTGTTCTTTTTTGCCGAGCTTGTAGCTGAGTTCAGCCTCGCGCAATAACGCAAGGTTGGACTCGGCCACATTCAATGATTGTAGCGACTGCAGATTATTACGCTCCTCGTAAGCCCGCCCACGATGATTGGCCAGCCACGAGGATTCTCTCAAGGCGTCAGCGAACTTATTGGCGGACGCATAAGCGTCGCGCAAAGCGACATGCGTAAGATAAAGCTCGGTACCTTGTAGCTCGACCTTGAGCAGACTGATTGCGTCCTCTGGCCTACCCGCGGCGCGCGCCGATTCTGCCTGTGCAATCGCCAGCATATTGGTCAGATTCGGAAAGCCACTAGTCCGCGCGAAATCGCGCGAAGCGACGAGCGCATTTAGGGAAAGTTTGTCATTGCCGCTGCGAGCGGCGAGGTAACCACCTAGCAGCACGTTGAATATGGCTACGTCATGATCGACGTCGTCCTTGCTTCGCATTATGGCAATTTCACCATCTATGAATGATTTGAGACTTTTGGAGTAGTCGTCCCCGGCCTCAGACAGCACTCGCAAACTCAAATTCGTCGCGCGATAAAGACGACCGTAGAGCGGCCCGACAGCATCCGCAGCGAGAATTCCCTGATCCGCCATATTCAGCGCCTCATCCCAACGACCCTGGTCAAGCGGCAATGTAATCGCTGTAAGATTTCTATCCAGATCGTTGCTGGCAACACCACTGCGCTTGCCATTGGCAAATGTCTTGTTCGCCTGATCGAACTGACGTATCACGGCATAGGCATCCACAATCACTAGACCCAAACGCTGCCCTTGCAATGCCTGAGATTGTTTTAGATTGGTGAAGGCATCGTCGTACTTTTCCGTAGCAAGCGATAGGTAGCCCAACAAATAATAGGCGTAGCCGACAGCAGGATTATGTTCGGAAAGCGCTTTTTTTGTCTCTACAATCGCATCCTCATATTGATTGGTGTAAGTCCACGCTTGTTCGGCATAGTTGAGGTGAGCAAAGTAGGCATCAGGGTAAAGCGAACCCAGCAGCTTCCACTTCTCCAGCATTACGGCAGGCTTTCCGTACATTGCGAGGTAAGCATCAAGCCTCAGCGCATCACGCGCAGGTAAGTGCTCGCGCAAAGGCTCTGCGCGCTTTAGCTCCGCCAGCGCGGCCGCGCGATCATCTGCCCCGAGCCGCACTCGCGCTTTGCCCATGTATGCAAGCGCGAAATTGGGATCGAGCTTGATAGCTTGGTCGTACAAATCCAGTGCCTCACTATTGCGATTTTCCGCGTGTGCCCGCTCCGCCAACGCATAAGCTCTTAACGCATCCAGATTACCCGTCGTCACTTTCGGCAGCGGTTGACTATCGTTGTTGATCGAAGCCAGCGCTTCACCAAGACGCTCGCGCAACTCGCGTGCGACGTTGTCTACCGAGCCGAGTACCGACTCCATGCCGAGTCCGTCGGCGGTGTTTGCGTAAACCGTGGTCTGCGTGTGCGGATCGATCACTTCGGTAACCACGCGCACGCGGCCACCGACTTCGGCGATGCTCGGCAGGATCAACGCGCGCGCGCCTTCGCGCAGCGCGATCTCGGCGCCGATACTGCGATCGATCGCGGTATCGGCGGCGCGATTCATGCGTTTGAGCGTATCGCGCACCTGCAGCGAGGAAACGATATTGACGTAACGCGACTGCTCCAGACTCAGGCGCAATGCGGCGTCCAGCGAGGCATCGAAAACGGTCTGGCCGGTGAGATTGCGCAGATCGCCGATCACCACCCAGTCACGCGCGCCGAATGCGAGTGCGGGTTGGCTGCGCGTGGTCAGGTATACCGGCACGCCGATGGCCAGGATCAGTGCAAAAATTTCCGCAATCAAAAATGGCGGGCGGCGCCACCACGGCAGTACGCGACGGGCCTTGTCGCCAGTCGGTGGTGCGCGAAATGGCGCGAGCAGGGTTTCGCCGACTTCGAATACCGGCACGCTCTGGTTGACGCCTTTGAAATCGTAGTGGCCGTGCATGCGCCAGCGCAGCGCTTCCATATCGTGATCGAGCTCGCTCTGCGCGCGTTGCGAGAGCGAGTACGCCATGCCGGAAACCAGGATCTGGCCCGGCAGCGCGAGATACATCAGGCGCGCCGCGATCGGTTTGACCAGACCTTCGACTTCGACGCGTTTGGCGCCACCGGCGATATCGGTAGCGCTGTTGTTCCACAGGATGACTTCGCCGACATGGATGCCGACGCGCGCGCGCAATTCGGTGGTTTCTTCTTCGCTGAGCTGACGCAATGCGCGCTGGTAAGCGAGCGCAAAACCGATGGCTTGAATCGGGCGCTCGAACAGCACCAGAAAGCCGTCGGTCTTGTCGATTTCCTGGCCGCTGTGACGTGTGAGCAGCGCGCGCGCGACACGATCGTGTTTGCGCATGAGTTCGGATGCGAGCTGATCGCCGAGGCGTTGCACGAGTGCGGTGCTGTCGACCAGATCGCAGACCAGCAGCGTCCGTAGTACCGGGCCCCAGGCCGTACCGCTGGTTTCGAGCTGTGGTAATTCGACTGCGCTCATGTAACCCTGCCATGATGTATCGCGGTCGGCAGCTTTCGCCGAAAAACCACGAAAAGACACGCTATTTTACAAGCGTGAATGTTGCGTGATTTATGCAATTGTGCGCGAAGCGTGTCGTACTTGCCAGTATCGCGCCAAAACCCCCGATTTTTGGCGTCGAAACGCCTGAGCTTGAGGTATGAATCAGGACGTGATCTGATCCGCCACGCATTGCGTCGAATCGCTGGCCGACGGACGATTTACCATCGCGCTGCTGCCCAGAATCAACCAGCCATCGCCGCCGCGTGCCTTGATGTCATACAGCGCGGCATCGGCCTCGCTATACCAGTTTGCCCATGGCTGATCGAGCGCGCACATGCCGCCGCCAATGCTTACGCTGATGCGCAGATGCTGGTTGGGCGACGGGAAACGCAACGAACGGATCGCGCTGGTGATCTGCGCGGCGCGAATTTCCAGCTCCTCGATATTCGCGACATAGGTGAGCAGCGCGAATTCGTCACCGCCGAGCCGGCAAGGCAAATCAGACGCGGCGGCGGCACTGAGCACTTCCTGCCCGGCCGCACGCAATACCTGATCGCCGATCGCGTGGCCGCAATGATCGTTGATGCGTTTGAACTGATCGAGATCCACCAGCAGCAAACCCAGCGCGCCGTCCATCGCCGGTCCTTCCTGCACGCGTTTGAGAAACCGATACAGGCCGCGACGATTGCACAGGTTGGTGAGCTCGTCGGTTTGCACCAGGCGTTCGGTGGCGGCGAGTTCGGATTGGGTCAGGCGCAGCGAATCCAGCGTGGCGAGCAGATCTTCGTTACGGCGTTTCTGGTTGGCGATGAGTTGCTGTTCGCTCGCCACCAGATACGAAAACGAGCGCCGCATGAAGTGCGCGAGGTGGCGCGGCTCGTGCCGCATGAGTTGTTCGAAGGCGGCGTGATCGACCACATGCACCGTGCTCGGTGTCGTCGCGATGGCGGTCGCGCCGCGTGCGTGGTTGCCGATGAACAAGGTCAGCTCGCCGAAAAAAGTACGCTCGCCGATCAGCTTGTCGGGCAAGTCATCGCCGAATTCCAGACGAATTTCGCCGGACTCGATAATGTACATGCAGCGACCGACTTGGCCGTGCTGAAAAACGATTTCGCCCACGGCCAGATCGCGCAGTGTGCTCACCGTCGCAAACACGGCGAGTTCTTCATCGCTCAGTTCACGCGGCAACAACGGCGCACGCGCCTTGGCCTGATTTGCCGCCAGGTCAGCGGCGGCAGACGATGGTATGGTCGGTGAGTTCGACAATGGCGTGTCCGTGTCCCCTGAAATCTGCTCGCGATCATAACGCAACCGTGAGGCAAGCAGAATGACCCGAGCAGCACAGACCAACCGAGTCTATCGGCGCGGCAATCACCGCGCCGATAATTGTTGTTGTCAGGCCGCGCTGGCCTTCGCATGAAACTGTTCCTGCTCGGTCGAACCGTGCAAGGCCGACAGCGATGACGTACCGCCGTTGATCACTTCGTTGACCAGATCGAAATAACCGGTGCCGACTTCGCGCTGATGTTTTGCGGCGGTGTAGCCGCGCGATTCAGCCGCGAACTCGGCTTCCTGCAACTCGACATAGGCGGCCATCTGGCGCTCCTTGTAACCCTGCGCGAGATTCCACATCGAATAGTTCAGCGCGTGGAAACCGGCCAGCGTGATGAACTGGAATTTGTAGCCCATCGCGCCGAGGTCTTTCTGGAAGCTCGCGATCGTGGCTTCATCCAGATTTTTCTTCCAGTTGAAGCTTGGCGAGCAGTTGTACGCAAGCATTTTGCCCGGAAACTTGGCGTGGATCGCATCAGCGAACTGCTTGGCCTGCGCCAGCGATGGCGTCGAGGTTTCGCACCAGATCAAGTCGGCGAATGGCGCGTAGGCGAGACCGCGTGAAATGGCCTGTTCGATACCTTCGCGGGCTTCGTAAAAACCTTCGACGGTGCGCTTGCCGTTACAGAACGGACGATCGTTTTCATCCACATCCGAGGTCAGCAGCGCGGCGCCCATCGCATCGGTGCGCGCGACGATGAGCGTCGGCACGCCGGCGATATCGGCCGCGAGGCGCGCGGCGATGAGTTTCTGCACGGCTTCCTGCGTTGGTACCAGCACCTTGCCGCCCATGTGGCCGCACTTTTTCGCGGACGCAAGCTGATCCTCGAAATGCACGCCGGCGGCGCCGGCCTCGATCATGTGTTTCATCAGTTCGTGGGCGTTGAGCACGCCGCCGAAACCTGCTTCGGCGTCGGCCACGATCGGCACCAGCCAGTCGATTTCGTCCTTGCCTTCCGCATGATAAATCTGATCGGCGCGCGTCAGCGTCTGGTTGATCTTGCGCACCACGTTCGGCACGGAATCGACCGGATACAAAGATTGATCGGGATACATTTCGCCGGCGGTGTTCGCGTCGGCGGCCACTTGCCAGCCGGACAGATAAATCGCCTTGAGGCCGGCCTTGACCTGCTGCATCGCCTGGTTGCCGGTCAGGGCGCCCAGGGTGTTGACGAAGGGCTCGGTGTTGATCAGGTTCCAGAGCTTGTCGGCGCCCCGCTTGGCCAGGGTGTGCTCGACCTGCAGCGAGCCACG
>JANXUW010000104.1 GCA_025351985.1 Pseudolysobacter sp. | reverse complement strand
GACGGCGTGACCTGGCAGGAAAACCAGATCGCAGCACCGTTCGATCTGGCGCTAGCGCCGGTAACCACGTCGCCCGGCACAGGTGGTTTTTTCCTCGGTGACTATCAAGGGCTGGACAGCATCGGCACCCTGTTCGTGCCGTTGTTTGCGCAAACCAACAGCGGCAATGCTGGCAATCGCACCGACATATTTGCCGCACCGGCAATCTCCGTGAGCAGCGGTGCCACAGCGATGGCATCGCAGCCATCAGCATCGAATGCGATGGGCAACATCACACCGATGCAGGTCACACCCGAACTGCAACAGCGCGTGCACGAAAATACTCTGCGCGTCATGCAGCATCGTGTACCGGGATGGCATGGCGCGGCGCAATCGCAGACGGCACCTTGGCAATAACGAAGGCGCTGCCGCTGTGGTGAAGTCGGCTTCCGAGCTTCGCCTGCGCTAACAACCACTCGGGTCGCGCATCCGCCTCGCAGCGAAGCATCGCGATATCGCCAAGACCAGGCGCGGCAGTAGTCTCTGCTGGCAATCTCCACACGTAATTTCGACTCGCGCAAAAAGTCGCGAAAACGCATTCGTGCTGCACGTCACAAATGCTGCAATGCATTCAAACAACCGTTTGACTTTTGCCCGAGTGTGGCTCAGTGTCCGCGCGTCGCCGACGATGCCTGGGAGGGAGAGAATCGGCGCCACGGCCGGGAACCGATGCGCACAAATATACAAAGCTGCATTTTCCACACGCATTCGTTCCCATAGTCGCCCCGACAGGTTCGGCGGTGGCATGGATGCTGCTCCGCCCGATACCGGTCGAGGTGTCTGATTGCGGCTCGCGCGTGCGGGTCGCGGGAGATATCCATGCTTCGATCGCTCGCAAGTCTGGTCTTGCTTCTCGCTTGTGGCAGCGCCATCGCCACGACTACCGGTGTCGCCTTTGTCCACGGCACCGGGCAACAAACCGACGCCTACAACGATTACTGGCAACCGGCCATGGTCAATTCCGTGCGCCAGGGATTGTCCAATCAGTCCAACTACGTCGTCATCAATTGCGATTTCTCGCAATACATGTGGACCAGCGCCGCGGCGGGCTGTCTGGCGACGCAACTGACCAGCTTCATCAGCAGCAAACACATCGACGATCTCGTCGTCATCACGCATTCGAACGGCGGCAACGTGATGCGCTGGATCCTGTCGAACCCGACCTACGACAGCCGTTATCCGGCAATCATAAAATCGGTGCGCTGGGTCAACGCCATCGCGCCATCGAGCGCGGGCACGCCACTGGCGAACGCGGTGATGGCCGGCAATATTTTCGAGGCGGCGGTCGGCTGGCTGCTCGGTTACCAGAACGATGCGGTGCGCCAGCAGCAGACCAGCTGGATGGCCGTGTACAACGCCAACAATCTGCTCGGCACCGCCGGTCGCCCGGCGTTGCCCAAGGGTTTCTGGGATGTGGTCGGCACCGATGTCACCTTTGCGCCGTGGAACAGCGATGCGTATTGCGGCGGTTACACACTGAACGTCGGCCTTGAAGTGACCAAGGCGTGGTTGTCGAGTTGCGCCGATGGTTTCATCGAGTGCAGCAGCGCCACCGCGGCCGGCTCATTGTGGTTCTACGATCACAACAGCCTCGGCGGAAAAACCCTGTCACACAACCAGAGCCGGCGCGCGTGTTTCGGCCTGGATACCGTGCTGCGCAACGACCTTTGAGCGGAGATAAAAATGAACAAGTATCTTTGTATACTAATACTCTGCGCCGGGTCGGTTTCTTTCAACGCATTCGCCGCAAGCGCATCCACCCTGCTCGCGCCGTCGGCGAACGATCAGGTACCGCAAGCGCTCGGAAGAATATCCAGCGCCGCATTGCAGGCCCGCGCATCGGCCACATCCGCGCTGGATCATAAACCCGCGCAGATTTCGTGGGCGCTGGAATCTTCCAAGACCCTCGACGCCGCTCCCACACCGTTCGTGCAGCAAAGCCGCGAGTTCTGGACCGACGTCAGCGAAACCGAACTGCGCGGCGGTATCAAACTCACCACCAGCAGCGCGGGCGCGTTGATCCGCTTGAGTCCGCAGGGCGGCAATGCCGGCGCGCTGGATCCGGCCGGCATTCTCATCCGTCGTAACGGCACCAGCCAAAGTGCGAGTGTGGCCAGCAGCACGGTCGCCGACACGCGCGCATTGCGCAGCGCCGGCATGGACGTGACCGATGGCAGCCTCGCGTTTCGTCTCGCGCCGAGCGGCGGCAGCGGTGAAGTGGAAATTGCCGCACCAAACGCGCAGGGCCGTTATCTCGTACACGTGTTCGAGCCCGACAGCACGCTCGTGCTGAGCCTGAGCGCGGATCGCGATACCGTGCTGATCGGCAACACGGTGACACTCCACGCCGCACTGAAAGACGGCGGCAATGCACGCGCGCTGGCACTCGCGTCGGGCATCGTCACCGCGCCGGATGGCTACAGCGCCGACCTGCATTTCAGCCGGAATTCCGACGGCAGTTTCAACGCGACATTCACGCCGGATGCGGCCCATGCGACCGGCCCACAACTGTGGGAAGCGCATGCATTTACCGCAACTCGAATGGGCAAGCTCAGCCTGCTGCGCGATGCCAAGACCGCGTTCGCGGTGAGTACACCGACGGCGCGATTCAACAGCACAACGCAGATCAATCACGATGCATCCGGCTTGCATATCCGCCTTGGCATCGATGCGGCCAGCGCCAGTCGTTATCAGGTCAGCGCCGTGCTTTACGGCCACGACAGCGATGGTGTTTTGCATCCTGCTGCACTCGGCCAATCGGCGGCTTGGTTGAATGCCGGCAGCGGCAATGTCGAACTCGGTTTCGATGCGGCGGCACTGGCAGGCAGCGGTTTGAGCGCACCGTTCGAGTTGCGCGATCTGCGTCTGGTCGACCAGGCCAACATGGCCGTGATCGAGCGGCGCGAACGCGCGCTGGCGATTGCCGACTGACATCGTTGCGCAGCGCGTGCCGCAGAATTCGGCACGCGCTGCTTTTTGCTTTTGGGCGAACGCGCGCTGCGTCGTCAACCGCAAAAACTCGTCTGCAATATCTCTCCGACATAAGCTCACAACCAGAAATCATGCCGGCATTGCGCTGATTTAACCGAGGTTGTGGTCTAGTTCAGGCCGACCATCGAGGTATCGGCCATGTCTGCATTAGCCCACGATTTTTCGCCGGCGTTGTCGCTGCAAGCGGCACGTTCGCAACAGCCTTTGCGCATCGCCGTGATCGGTGGCGGCGCGGCCAGCGCAATCCAGGTCGGCGAGCTGTTGCGCCGCCATCGCGGCCCGCTCAGCGTCGATTGGTACGCCGGTTGTGCCGAACCCGGACGCGGTGTTGCCTACGGCACGGCGCACGCCCATCACCTGTTGAATGTACGCGCCGCGGCGATGGGTTTGTTCGCCGACGACACCGGCGGATTCCTGAATTATCTGCACACACGCGGCATGGATGTGGCCGGCAGCGACTTCGTGCCGCGCCAGTATTACGGCGACTATCTGCAGCATGCGGTGCAGGAACTGATCGCCAACGCCGCGTCGAACGCCGAAGTTCGCGTGCATCACGAATCGGCGCTCGCGCTCGACGACAATGCGCACGGCGATTACACCATCACCGACAGTTTGCAGATTCGCCGCCGCGCCGATGCGGTGGTACTCGCGCTCGGCGTGCTCGCGCCCCGCGTGTTGCCAGGGGTCAGCGCGGCGGCACTCGACTCGGGCCGCTACATCGTCAACGCGTGGGAATCGCAGCCGCGAATACCGGCCGAAACGATCATCGTGATCGGCA
>JANXUW010000057.1 GCA_025351985.1 Pseudolysobacter sp. | reverse complement strand
GTGAAAACCGCCGAGAGCGACCGCATCGTCACCTCACAATTCGTCGAGCTGCAGATTCGCATCGGCATCGACGCGCTGAAGGAAATCCGCGACGAAGGCAAGTCGGTCAAGCATCTGCATTTTTGATACGGAATCAGTTCGGGCGTTTGGCGTTCGGATCCAGCGCCCAGTCGAATGCCAGATAGATAACGGTCGGTGCTTTGCCCGCCTCGAAACGCACGCGGCAATCGAAAGCGGTTTTGTATTCGCTGGACAGCCCCGCATCGAACGCGATCTTGGAGGCGACATGCACCACCTTGTCGTTGTCCGTCGTCAGGTTTTTTCGCATGTCGGCGGCATCGAGCGCGTACGACTTGCCGCTGAGTTTGGCGTTGACCGCCTGTGTACAAACATCGACCGCCTGTTGCTCGGGGCCTCCACCACAGCCACCCAGCACCAGCAGAACCGGCAACACCCAGAACATGGAGCGCATAGGTATCTCCCTCCGTTCATCGCAATTGGCGAGCTCCCCGACAGGGCCGGCTCGCAGGCCGGCTTTCTCTGTCGATATCAGTATAGCGCCGCGCGATCAATAACGCGGTAAAGATGGATCGATTTCATTGGACCACGCATCGATGCCGCCCTCGACATTGAACACGTGGCGGAAACCTTGTTCGCGGAAATATTCGGCGGCGTTGCGACTGGAGTTACCGTGGTGGCAAAGAAAGGCCAGCGGTGTGTCCTTGTCGAGTGCGAGCAGGCGCGCTTCACTGGATTCGTCGAGCACCTGCGCGGCGGCGAACGGCGCGAGGGCGCGATCCTGCGGCGGCCGCACGTCGATCACGGTGATCGTATTTTGATCGAGACGATTCTTCAACGCCGTGACGCTGAGTTTGTGCACCGGCTGCGGCGCGTTCGGATTGTCGATCGACAGTCCCGAGCCTTGCACGGTTTCGACCCAGTCGATCACGATGTTTTTCGCGCGCGCCGCACTCGCGAGGTCGAACAGCACGTCGATGCCGTTGGCATGCACCGAGATCTCGCTGCCGCTGGCCGGTTCCAGACTGAAGCGCGGTTGAAAACGCGCGTCGATATGCAGATGCAGCGCGGCATCCGCCGCATCGCCCATGCCATTGCGAATCGCATCGGCGGCGGCGTCGGTAATCGTGATGGCCGGCGGCGTGCGGTCCGGTTCGGGCAAGCCGAACAAGCTGTGCAACTGGCCGGCGCCGTACATCGATTGCACGATATCCGCGCCGCCGATCAGCTCGCGTTTGACGTAGAGCTGCGGAATGGTCGGCCAGTTGCCGTACTCCTTGATGCCTTGGCGAATCTCTTCGTCGGCCAGCACATTCACCGTGTGGTAATCGGGCAGCAACTCGTTCAGCACGCCGATCGTTGCCGCGGAAAATCCGCATTGCGGCGCCTGGCGCGTGCCTTTCATGAAAAGCACGACGGCATGCTGGTGCAACAAAGCGTCGATACGGTCGTGGGCGGACTGGGCTGTGTTCATGACGGTAGAAATGGCATCGGTGAAGGAGCGCACATCTTATCGCGTATCGCGCGATTCGCGACGCGTACGACGTTTGAACGTTTGGACATTCGTCATTCAAGCGCGTCGAATGGCTATACGACGTGAAATGCAAAAGTATCGTCCGCTGATATTTGCTTAACTTTTCGTCTAAAATCCGTTATAAGTCACGATTCGCCACATTGCTTCATCGGCAATCAGGTGGACGCGAGCATGTGGTTGTGCGTGAGGGGATGCGCGAATTACGTGGCAACGGGTCTGCAATAACATCGAAAAAATTTTAACGCCGGGCTCGTTTTCGGGCCGTGCCAAAGGAGTGCAATCATGCGTCGATCATTGCTGGCAATGAGTATTTCCACCGTGCTGTTGTCCTCGGTATATGCACAACAGGTGCAGCCCGATCCGAATCAGCCGCCGCCGCTGAGCGGCAATGCAAGCATTCCGATGACGTATGTCGGCAGCGACGGCCGTATCTCGCTCGGCGTGAACGACAAGGGTGATGTGCAAGGCGAGGCGCTCGGTGTGTTCGGCGACAACGGCCAGCGCGTGTGGATCGGCCAGTTCTGGCTCGGCCAGGGCGGCGCCGGCGGCATCCAGATCGATCACAACTGGCTTTGGGGCAAGACGCGCCAGGACAGCATCGATGCGCCGGATTCGATCGTCGTGGCGAAGAGTTTTCTCGCGGTCGACCAGAACCAGTGGCACGACAGAAAGGCCACGCTCGGCATTGGCGCGGAAAAGCAGGATCTGTTCCTGACCGGATACGTGATGGGCGCGCTGACAGGCCAGCGCTTCGTCAACAGCAGCACGAGTTCGGTAGTCAATAATCTGTCCGGCAGCGACGGCACCGGCAATTACACGCAGACGCAAACCATCACCACGCTGATCGATTATTTCGAGCGTCCGTACAACTACGGCGTGGGTTTGCGCGGCGGCAAATATTTCGACGACGGCTCGCTGCGCCTGCATGGCGGCCTCGATTACGAAAAGGGTCACATCGGCGCAGACCAGGCCACGCTGTCGCTCGGCGCGGACAAATACATCGCCGATACCGGTTTCAGTTTTTCGCTGCTTGGCGAGCATCTGAAAAAATCCGGGCCGTTCGAGACCGACAAGTCCGATGATCGCGGCTGGTTGTTCGTGCGTTACGATTTCGGCCACGAAAGCGCGTTCCGTGCGCGCGAGCCGTTCAAGATGG
>JANXUW010000004.1 GCA_025351985.1 Pseudolysobacter sp. | reverse complement strand
AAGCGTCGCTGGATGCTCGACCACAGGGCGCAGTCAACGGCCACGGCCGCGGCGCCCGCCGCGGCAGGCGCGCCATGAAGGCCGGCACCGCGGGCTGGGTGTTCTCGGCGCCGGCGCTGGCGGTGATCGTGGTGTTCTTCGGCCTGCCGGTGCTGGCCGCGTTCGGCCTGAGCCTGACCGATTTCGACATCTACGCCCTGGCCGATCGCGGCAACCTGCGCTTCAATGGCCTGCACAACTACATCGGCCTGCTGCAGAACCCCCTGTTCTGGACAGCGTTGGGCAACACCCTGTATTTCGTGATCGTCGGCGTGCCCGTGTCGATCGGCCTGTCGCTGGGCGCAGCGCTCTTGCTGCATTCCAAGCTGGCACGCTTCCCGGCCTTCTACCGCACCGCCTTCTTCGCGCCGGTGGTGACGACGGTGGTTGCAGTGGCGGTGATCTGGCGCTACCTGTTCCACACGCGCTACGGCATCGCCAACTGGATGCTGTCCGGAATTGGCGTGCATCCGATCGACTGGCTGGGCGACCCGCACTGGGCGATGCCGACCATCATCCTGTTCGCGGCCTGGAAGAACTTTGGCTACAACATGATCATTTTCATCGCCGGTTTGCAGAGCATTCCGGAGGATTTGTACGAAGCCGCACGCATCGATGGCGCATCCTACTGGCAGCAGTTTCGCTTCATCACCTGGCCGAGTCTGGCGCCGACGCTGTTGCTGGTCAGCATGTTGACGATGGCTGGCTATTTCCAGTTATTCGCCGAGCCGTACGTGATGACGCAAGGCGGACCACTGCAGAGCACCGTCAGCGTTTTGTATTTCATGTACGACGAAGGTTTCAAGTGGTGGCGTGTCGGCTCGGCGTCGGCGGTCGCGTTTCTATTGTTCCTGCTGATGTTCATGGTCGCCACCGTGCAACTCTGGCTCGGCCGACGCGGAGGCACACAATGAAGCAGCCGATTTTTGTCAGCGCCGTGGTGAATGGCTTGCTGGTCGCGGTCGCAGCGATCACCTTGTTTCCGCTGTTGTGGATGCTTTCGGTATCGTTGATGGCGCCCGGCGAAGCCAGCAATTATCCGCCGCCGTTGTTGCCGGCCCATCCCACCTTGACCAACTACCGCGAGCTGTTTGCGCATGCCGGCATGGGGCGATATCTGGCCAATAGTTTCGGCCTGGCGACCGCAGCGACGGTGATCTCGCTGACGTTCAACGTCATGGCCGGTTACGCGTTTGCGAAATTGCGTTTTGCCGGACGCGAACGGCTGTTTCGAGTGCTGCTCGCCTCACTGGTAATTCCGGCGCAGGTCGCGATGTTGCCATTGTTCCTGATGCTGAAGTATCTCGGCCTGGTCAACACGTACGGCGGCGTGATCGTGCCTGCACTCGCCGGAATTTTCGGCATCTTCCTGGTACGCCAGTACGCGTTGACCATTCCCGACGATCTGCTCGAAGCCGCGCGCATCGACGGCGCGGGCGAATGGCGCATCTTCGCTGTGATCGTGTTGCCGGTGCTCAAACCGATTCTGGTCACGCTCGCGATCTTCACTTTTCTCGCCACCTGGAACGATTTCATGTGGCCGCTGATCGTACTCACCGACAAGGACTTGTACACGCTGCCGGTCGCGCTCGCCGCCCTTTCGCGCGAACACGTTCAAGACAACGAAATGATGATGGCCGGCTCGGTCGTGACCGTATTGCCGGTACTGCTGCTGTTCCTCGTCCTGCAGCGTTATTACATCCAGGGTTTGTTGCTCGGCAGCGTCAAGGGCTGATACGCATGCTTTTTCGAAGCGCGTATTTCGCTACAGAAAAACAGCCCTGCATAACGCGGATTGCTGCATTTTTGTTGCACGCGGTCCTGCCTTTGTTGCTGCTCGTATTTTCTCCGCTGGTATTCGCGCAGCCCGAAAAACCAACGAACGAACTGCACGATCGTATTCTCGATAACTTCGACAATATCGATGCCTGGAAACCCGAAGCCTCCGACGATGTCGATGTTTCGCTGCAGGGTGATACCAGTGAGCAACGCGAGGCCCTGCGCATGGATTTCGATTTTCATGGCGTCTCCGGTTACGCCACGGCGCGGCGCGACCTGACTTTGGATTTCCCCGAGAATTACGAGTTGTCGTTTCGCGTACGCGGCGATGCGCCGATCAACAACCTGCAATTCAAGTTGGTTGATGCAAGCGGCGAAAACGTTTGGTGGATCAATCGCAGCGACTTCGTATTCGGCCACGACTGGCAACTGATCAGGATCAAGAAACGTCAGCTCAGTTTCGCATGGGGACCGACCAAGGATCGGGTATTGCGGCACAGCGCGAAACTCGAACTCGTGGTCAGCAGCGGGCATGGTGGCGGTCATGGTTCGGTATATTTTGATGTGCTGAAATTTCGTGCGCTGCCGGTCGAAGGTTCGCTGCCCCTGCCGGGGCCGCAAGTCAGCGCGTCATCGTCGCGCGCCGATTCGAAACCGAATGCCGCGCTGGATGGCAACGATAAAACCGCATGGCACAGTGATGCGAATTCCGGCCAGGAACAATTTCTGCAAGTCGACTTTCAGCAGCCGCGCGAGTTCGGCGGACTGGTATTGCACTGGCTGAAAGGCGCTTACGCGACCGACTACGACGTGCAGTTTTCCGACGATGCCGAACACTGGATTACGCAGCGATCTGTGCACGATAGTCACGGCGGTGCGGTGCCGTTGTATCTGCCCGAATCC
>JANXUW010000001.1 GCA_025351985.1 Pseudolysobacter sp. | reverse complement strand
GCAGCAGCTCGCGGTGTTCACGATCAGCGGCCTGCTGGTGGCCGGATTCAGCACGCGTTATCTGCTGCCGCGTGTGCTGCCCGATCGATTTCGCGACGCTGCCGATACACCGGGTCTCGCACGCATTTGGCGCTGGCTGGAAAACCTGCCACGGCCGCGCTGGCTGCCGATCGTCGTCAGCGTGATTGCTGCCGCGCTGCTGTGGTTTGCGCCTGCGCCGTTCTGGCAGGACGACCTCGCCGCGCTCACGCCGATTCCGCACCAGCAACTCGTGCGCGAGGGCGAGCTGCGTAGCGCGCTCGGTGCGCCCGATGTGCGTTATCTGCTGATCCTGCAAGCGTCGAGCGCCGATGACGTATTGCAATTGTCCGAACAAATCACACCACGATTCGATGCCTTGATCGCCGCGGGCGCGCTCGACGGCATCGAGTTGCCGAGTCGATATCTGCCGAGTGTCGCCGTACAAAAAACACGACAAGCCGCGTTGCCGGATCGCGCCACACTCGAAGCCGCGCTGCTCGATGCGCAACACGATCTGCCGTTTCGCGCCGGCCTGTTCGCGCCGTTCGTCGATGATGTGGAAACCGCACGCAAACTCGGACCGCTCACGCCGCAACAATTCCGTACTTCGCCGCTCGGCGCGCGTGTCGATGCGATGCTCAGCCAGCACAGCGATCACTGGCTCGGCCTCGCGACTTTGATCGGTGTACACGATCCGCAAACGCTGGCGGCGCTGGAAAACGAAACCAAAGGCAGCGTGCGTTTGCTCGATCTGAAAGGCGCGTCGGAGTCGCTGCTGATCGCTTATCGCACACGCATTTTGTGGGCGCTCGGCGCCGCGATTTTGCTGCTCGCGCTCACCGTGACCATTGCCTTGCGCAGCGCGCGCCGGGTCTGGCACGTGCTGGCGCCGATGACGCTCGCGACCGTGCTCGTGCTGGCGGTGTTGCGCGCGAACGGCGTGTCGTTGTCGCTGTTTCATCTGGTTGCGCTGACGCTCGCCGCGGGCCTTGGTCTGCATTACGCGTTGTTCTTCGAGCGTCCGGTGCGCGACGCGGCCGAGGCGCGCCGCACCTTGCACGCGACGCTTGTTTGTGTGGTCTCGGCGCTGCTGGTTTTCGCATTGCTGGCGTGCTCGACCTTGCCGGTGTTGCGTGCGATCGGCCTGACCGTGAGCCTCGGCGTTGCGTTCCATTTCTGCCTGTCGATCCTCATGGCGTACGAACGTCGGACGCCCGATTCGGAGTTACGCGATGTTGCCTAAATCGGAATGGAGCCAGCTGATCCCGCATCAAGGCGCGATGTGTCTGCTGGATCGCGTGCAGAGCTGGGATGCCGAACGCATTCACGCACTCAGCGATTCGCACAGGCGCGCGGACAATCCGCTGCGCAGCGACGATAGGTTGCGCGCGGTGCACCTGTGCGAATACGGCGCGCAGGCGATGGCCGTGCACGGCGCGCTGCTCGCACGCGAAAAAGGCGGCGCGGCGCAGCCGGGTTTGCTGGTCGCGTTGCGCGATGTAAATTTGCACGCAAGTCGTATCGACGATCTGCCGGGCGCGCTCGATATCGTCGCAGAAAAACTCATGCACACGCCGTCGAGTTGGCAATACCGATTTCGTATTACCCATCGCGAAATATTGCTGGCCGAAGGACGCGCCACGGTGATGTTGCGCGACGATGCCGCCACCGTTACCGGAGCCGCCCATGAATAATCCCGTGCGTCGCGCGCTGGTCACTGGCGGCAGTGGCGATATCGGCAGCGCAATTTGTCACGCGCTCGCCACCGATGGACGACACGTTATCGTCCACGCGCATCACGGCATTGAGCGGGCCGACGCCGTGGTCGCGGCGATTCGCAGCAATGGCGGTTGCGCCGAAACCGTGAGTTTCGATTTGACCGATGCCACGGCCACGCGCGCGGCGCTCAATACGTTGCTGGCCGACGGTCCGATTCCTATCCTCGTCCACAACGCCGGCATCCATGACGATGCGCCGCTGGCCGGCATGAGCGATGAACAATGGCGGCGCGTGATAGATATTTCGCTGCACGGATTTTTCCACGTGACACAACCGTTGCTGCTGCCGATGGCGCGTTTGCGCTGGGGTCGCATCGTCAGTCTGTCGTCGGTCGCGGCAGTGCTCGGCAATCGCGGTCAGGCCAATTACGCCGCGGCAAAATCCGGATTGCACGGCGCCTCGCGCTCGCTCGCGCGCGAGATGGCGTCGCGTGGCATCACAGTGAATGTGGTCGCACCGGGCGTGATTGCCGGACGCATGACCGCCGACACGTTCACCGCCGAACAGATCAAGCAACTCGTGCCCGCCGCACGCGCCGGCACGCCGCATGAAGTCGCCGCACTCGTGTCTTTTCTGACCAGCGAAGACGCCGGCTACATCAACGGCCAGGTAATCGGCGTGAACGGCGGCATGGGTTGATCTCCGCGCGTTTGCCTCAGAAATTCACACCGCGGCGCAACGATCGTCGTAGACTTTGCGCTCCTGAAACGGAGTTGCCGCCATGCTCAACACGTTGCTGATGCTCGTCATACTCGCGGGCGCCGAACCTGCCGTTGCCAACGATCCGCTGCAGCCGCTCGCATTTCTGCTCGGTGCATGTTGGGCCGGCGATTTCCCGAAGGACGGCGGTCGCGATACGCATTGTTTCGAGCCGATGTTCGGCGGCAAATTCGTGCGCGATCGACACGTGGTGCGCGGCAAACATCCCGACTATTCCGGCGAGACGATTTATTCGTGGTCGTCGCAACAAAAGCAGATCCAGTTCAGCTACTGGAGCAGCGATGGTGATGTCGAAAACGGCGTCGCGACACCGGTGGCCGAGGGTTTCGATTTCCCCGAACATCACCTGACCGAACCGCGGGACATCACCATGCGCGCGCGCTGGCGCAAGCTCGACGCCGATCGCTACGAAGCGATCGAAGAGCAGAAAGACGGCGAGGGCTGGAAGACGATGTTCAAGATTGAATACAAGCGCGTGTCGGCGCCTGGCGTGGATTCCGGCAAGCATTAGACTGTAGGAGATCCGACACTCGCATACATTGCTGCGGCCTATGCGTTTGTCGTAGTTGAACTGGACGCAGGCCACGGGTCTGCCCATGCCGGAATCAGTTTCAAGGTATCCAGCCAGCGCACGATGTGTGGAAACGCCTGCATCGGCATTTCCGATTCCTGCCAGTAATTGGCCATCGACGCGAGCTGGAAGTCGGCGATCGTGAGGCGGTCGCACGCAATATAAGTACGATCCTGCAGATGGCCGTTCAACACCTTGGCAAACTTGTTGAAATCCGCGACGGACGATTTCAGCAGCTCATGATCCGGCGTGCCGATACCGAACGTCGACTTCACTACGTGCTCGAAATAGAACGGCGCGACGGCGGTAGACCAATGACAATCGTTCCACGACAACCAGCGCAACATCTCGACCTGCTCGGCCGGATTAAACGCCGGCCACATGTCCGAACCGACCTTGATGCACAGGTAGGCCATGATCGCCGACGATTCCCACAACACCACGTCGCCATCGACCAGCGTCGGCACTTTCTTGTTCGGATTCAGCGCGACGTATTCCGGCACACGCAAGCCGCCGGCCATCAGATCCAATTCCACGAACTCGGCCGCGATGCCGAGATGCTTGACCAGCGCCAGCACACGCCGCGGCGCCTGCGCCTTGATCCAGTAGATTTTCATGGGCGCGCTCCGTTGTGAAAACGTAGGTCGGATGAGCGGCATAGCCGCGTTATCCGACAATCGCAGGATAAACCGGATTTCGGGAGTTGCGAGCGCCGATATCAGCTCCCTGCTCTTCCGACGTTTGACGTCGGAAGGCGCTACGCTTTTCCGACCTACGTGCTAACAGTTAGGCGTTTCACGGTCGCTTGGGCGCTGGTTTGCAAATTGCTATAACGGGGACACCAGCTGGTGGCGCCTCATCGGTAACTGAGCGCCAACGACTTTGGTCAGAATCTACCCATGACTTGGTTTGCCTACGCTCTTTGGCAACCCATGCGCCGCGATAGTAGAGGCGGAGAACGAGGCACACCGTAGCGTTGATAAACCGAAACCGCGCGTCGTTTGTTGGGTGATCGGCGCCTTCAGGTAGGTTCGACTTGAGGCTGGCGCAAAGCCCAACGACCTTTTCGTTCGTGAACGACACGCCGTGCTTTGAATGAGCAAATACGTTTCTAATCTTTCGAATGAGCGAGATTTCTTGATGTTCAAATTCGTCGATGAGTGCAAGAGCGAAGCAAGCGTCTATGCGCGCAGAGAAAACGCCAAGCGGTGCGTTTGGCTCTGAAAGCAACCGCTCGGATGCTTTGCCTTGGCAAAGGAACGATTGGAGCGCGTCCAAGAGCTTCTCATCAATCAACGCTGCGGCGACTAGCGGAAGGCCGCGATCGGTCTCTCGTTGTAGCTCGGAGAAGAAGCTTGCAAG
>JANXUW010000758.1 GCA_025351985.1 Pseudolysobacter sp. | reverse complement strand
TTTCCACGAGGCGATCGGCGACACCATCCAGCTATCACTCACCCCCGCGTATTTGCACACGATCGGCCTGACCGGCGCGGTGACGCAGGACAAGAAGGCGCTACTGAATGCGCAGATGAAACTCGCGCTGGAGAAGGTCGTGTTCCTGCCGTTCGGCAAGATGATCGACGAATGGCGCTGGGGCGTGTTCGATGGTTCGATCAAGCCGGACAACTACAACGCGGCGTGGTGGAAACTCAAGCAGAAATACCAGGGCGTGTCGTCGAGTATTCCGCGTAGCGAGGAGGATTTCGATCCGGGTGCGAAATACCACGTTGCCAGCAACACGCCGTACATGCGCTATTTCATGGCCAACATCCTGCAGTTCCAGTTCCAGCGCGCGTTGTGCCAGACCGCCGGACAAAAAGGCGCGCTCGCCGACTGCTCGATCTACGGTAGCAAAGCCGCCGGCGACAAATACTGGGCGATGCTGCAAAAAGGCGCGAGCCAGCCGTGGCAGAAAACCCTGAAGGAACTCACCGGCACCGAGCAGATGGACGCGAGCGCGATCATCGATTATTTCGCACCGTTGTATGCGTGGTTGAAGCAGGAAAATAAGGGACAGAGTTGTGGGTGGGACGGCGAAGGATGAAAGGGCAAAGCGAATCATCAAAATCGCTCGGCTATTGGACGCTCAGCTTACACTTTCTTCAACTAGCCGAGGCTAGCTGCGCGCTCTTAGTAATCACTGAAAACACCTTTGTTGTAATTTCAGATGCACCGCGTGGACCAAGCGAATACGACGAAGCGACACGTTGGTCAGATCACTCGGTAGGTATCGCTATCTTGTTCAATTTTTTTCACGGTATCGAGCTGCTGTTGAAGGGGTTCATTTCAGCGTCTGGTACAGCTCCTCCTCATCACCGCCTTACTGAGTTGCTGACCACGTTTGAGAAATCGCAACGAAATTCAGACCTTGCTAAAACTATTTCAGCCAACGTTCGGAGCATCGATCCGAATTCTCCATTGGGCACCTTCATGACCAACAATTCAATTCAGATTGATAAATGGTTTGAAGCATTGAAATATCCTGAGTCAACCAAAGGACAGCCTTTCAACCATATCGATTTGAAATACGGAGGATCGGATACTGTGCCATTCTGGCAATCGATTGGTGAAGCAGCAAGACAAGTTAGATTGCAGGCAGTATCACTTTCTCGTGAGCTTGGTTATGTATGAGCACAACTAAAATTCGAAGCGAAATCGCATACCAATGTTTGCGAAATTCTTCTTTCTAGCGCCTGAGCAGCGACTCGGATCGCAATCTCAACATTCTCGGCAATGGTCCGTATGTTGCAGGCAGCACGGTGGCGGCGTGGGACGGCTGGGGCGGCGGCGATCGGAACGAAGTCTGGCTGATCGGCGCGCTTTATTAACCGCGCGGTGTCGCGCATTGCATTGATGGGCACGGCGTTATCACCCAAGAGTTTATAGCTGAGGCAGGATGATGTTCACACGTATGATGGAAATTGTCTCAAAACGTCCGATCCTTGGCGCGATCGCGCTTGGCGCTGTTACGGCGTGTGTCACGTCGGTTGTCGCCATGCTTGCGATCTATGTGTTTCAGCACATCCTGCCGCAGAGATTATGGGGACAGTCGGCAGCCGCAGACGTATTCAACCAGCCTGCGGTCGCAGTGTTTTTTGACGCCGTGATATTTTTCCCACTGCTTGAAACCATCATCGGGCAAGTGATCCCTATCGAAATCGCCCGCCGTTTCGGCATCAATCCTTGGTTGTGCGTTTTTATCAGCGCGGCGGTGTTCGGTGGCGGCCATTATCTGAATGGTGGACCGTTGCACGGATTGGTCACGTTTAGCGTCGGGATCGTGCTTGCTGCGCTATACGTGGTGCTACGTCGCAACGGCCCTGCGTCGAGTTTTGTCGGCGTCGCAACGGCGCACATCCTGCACAATGCCCTTCTGCTCTACGTACTCACCGCCCTCTTCCCTTCGCTCGCCTGACACCTCCGCCGGAGTTTGCCATGTGCCGCAACATCAAGACGCTGTTCAACTTTGCGCCGCCCGTGACGGACGACGAAATCCACGCCTCCGCGCTGCAGTTCGTACGCAAGCTCAGCGGTTTCAATGCGCCGTCGAAAATCAATGAGGCCGCGTTTGCTCTGGCGGTGACGCAGGTCAGCGACGCGGCGCGCCAGCTGCTGCAATCGCTGGTGCCGCTGGCGCCGCCGAAAGACCGCGACGAAGAACGCGCGCGGTTGCAGTTGCAGTCGGCGAAGCGCTTCAATCGGGCGTAACAACTTGTTGCTCGCCCAGCGTTTCGGACGCGTCTTGCAATTGTTTGAGTGCTACTTTAGTATCAC
>JANXUW010000741.1 GCA_025351985.1 Pseudolysobacter sp. | reverse complement strand
GATCAGCAACACGCGCGCGAACTGGCATCGTCGCATCTAGCCAAGCTCGCGGCCTTGCTCGCGAAATAACGACGGCTCGGCAGCATGTAACAGTCGCGTTACACTGATTCAAACCGGTCGAGGAAATTACCCAACATGATGACGCCCAAAAATTTATTCGTCGTGCTTGCGCTGGCCACGCTCGGCGGTTGCTCGCTCATGCCGAAATCCTTGACGCTCGTCACTACGCAAAGTACGTCGACATCAAAACTCGCGGCGAACGACAGCCTCGATGCCACGTTGTGGACGCAGACCGCGATCGAGCACGATCTGGTGTATCGCGAGGTCTATCGTCTCGCCGAAGAAAAACTGCTCAAGGCCTTGGCCGATCCGGCGTGGGAAGCCTTGCCGAAAGGCGAACGCAATGGCGATACCAAAGGTTTGTCACCTGCGGTGATCGTGGATATCGATGAAACCGTGCTCGACAACTCGCCGTTCCAGGCGCGCCTGATTCGCGACAACGCGGGCTTCAACGAACTCGCCTGGCGCGTGTGGTGCGAACAACATACGGCACGTGCGTTGCCCGGTGCGCTCGAGTTTGCAAAGTTCGCCGCGGCGCATGGCGTTACGATGATCTACATCAGCAATCGCGCGCAGTCGCTGGCCGCGAGCACGCAACAGAATCTCAAGGAACAAGGTTTTCCGTTGGCGGAAAACGAGGTCACGGTTTTTGCGGCCGAGTCGACCACGCCCGGCTGCGATGAAAAATCCGGCGAGAAAGGTTGTCGTCGCAAACTCGTCGCGCAGAAACATCGCATTCTGCTGATGTTCGGTGATCAGCTCGGCGATTTCGTCGATGGTTCGCAAGCTACGCTCGCGGCGCGCCGCACACTTGCCGATTCCTACAAGGAGTGGTTCGGCGAGCGCTGGTTCGCCTTGCCGAATCCGACCTATGGTATGTGGGAAAGCGCGGTGACTTCGCATCCCGCCACGGCTGCGCTGAAAGCCGATCCGCGCGCGGCAAAACGCGCGGCGCTGCACGAAAACTAAACGTATCGCGATTCGTCGCGACAGCGACCGCACTGCAGCATCGAAAGCGGCGTTTTGCCCCTGTCCGATTTGCATCGCGGTCGGCATAATCCCACGGACATTTGAAAATCTCGGGGTAGCGCATGTCGATGCAGTGTTATGTCTATAAAAGCCAGCGCACGGAAGGTGCTTACGTATATTTGCGCGATGCCGATGCGTTCGATCTGGTGCCCGCCGGGCTGGCCGAGAAGCTCGGTACGCTGACCTTCGTCATCGAACTCGATCTTTCGCCCGAGCGCAAACTCGCACGCGAAGACGTCAACGCCGTCATGGCGAATCTGCAGACGCAGGGGTTTCATCTGCAACTGCCGCCGGTCGTCGAGGCGCTGAACGCGTCGCATTCCTGATCGACTTGTGCAAGCCGAACCACGCGCCGCCAAGACTCGTAGCGTCGATTTATCGATGGCAGCGCGCGGTCGGCGCTACAAACGGCTAACGCTTTTCCGCGCCCGCTCTGCTAGCCTGCGCACGAGCCACAATCAGCGCATAACGACAGGTTAGATGCCGAACACATCGTCCAGCGGAATTCTCGCGCGGCTCGCCGGCGTGCGTTATTTCATTCCCGCCGCGCTCGCGTTTGGCGCCAGCGCATTTATTACCCAGCCGGCAGTGCTGGCCTTGTTGCTGGCGGCGGATGCGTTGACTCTGGCCGCGGTGTGCCACGTGATCGGCTTTGGTCTTGAGACGAGTTTCGCGCGCACCTTGCTGCGGCGCGGGCTCGCGAATTTTGTCTTGCTGGTCGCCTACACGGCGTGGCTCGTGGCGCTGGTGGCGTATCCGATGCGCTGGATTTTGCACGACGCAACGCTGCCCGCCACGCTCGCATTGTCGACGGCACTGGTACTCGCGCTGCTGAGCCTGTGGCGGCTGTGGCCTGCGTTCGGGCTGGTGTATGTCTGGGATGATGCGTATCCGAATCAAGCGAATGAATCGTGGATCGTCACTGCGATTCGGCGCAGTCTGCGTTTCGCCGGACATCTCACCGCCGAGCAGGATATGTTTTTCAGTCACGGCCTGCCGGTTGCGTTGTGTCTGCTGCTGTTGAGTTGCGGCGCGCTGAGTCTGGCCGGATTGTGCGGCATGCTGAATGTCGAATCACGTCTCGTGGCGCTGCTGATCTACGCGCTGCTGGCGCCGTTGTTGTGTTGCGTGATCGCCAATCGTAGTGTGCGCGCGCTGTTCAACCAGGCGCAGATCGAACGACGTCATCGCCGCGCCGCGCGCGCGCGCGCCACATCGGATGCGGATACCGCGCGCAGCGAAACGCTGGCGCAGGTGATCAGCCCGGCCGAGTTGAATGCCACGCTGCTGGGCGCGGTGCGTTCCGGCCAGGTCGATCTGGCGCTCGGTGCGCTCGAGCGCGGCGCCGATGCCAACATGTTGCCGGCGCCCGGCGAGCGCGATCAGCGTTCGCTGCTGATCCTCGCCGTGGCTTGCAGCGATCTGCGTTTGTTGCGCGCGCTGATCGCCGCCGGCGCCGACATCAATCGCATGCACAATGGTTTGACGCCACTGCTCGCGGCGACACGCGACAGCCATCAAGGCCGGCCTGAAGCGGTGGTCATGCTGCTGACCAACGGCGCCAATCCGCGCGTTGCCGACAGCGAAGAAAACACGCCGCTGCATCACGCTGCGCTGAGTGCCGAGCCGGTGGTCGCGGCGCTGCTGCTCGATGCGGGCGCCGAAATCGATGCGCTGAATCGCGCCGGCTACACGCCGCTGGCAACCGCATGCGCGATGGCGAATTGGGGCTTGCTGCGGTTTCTGCTCGAACACGGCGCGCGTATCGATGTCGAGAAAGCGCAGCCGGTGCTCGCGGTTGCCGCCGGCATCGCCGAAGACGATATCGAAGGCATCAAGTTATTGCTCAAGCGGCGCGCCAAGGTCGATGCGATCGGCCCGCTCGGACGCACCGCCTTGATGAATGCCGCGCTCAACGGCCACGCCAAAATCACGCGCGTTTTGCTCGACGCTGGTGCCTCGGTTCAGCTGGTCGATTCGCATGGCGTCAGCGCGCTGATGGAAGCCGCGCGCGCTGGCGCCGAAGCGGTGATCGAATTGCTGGCGCCACGCAAACCCGACGCGAATCTGCTCGATGCGAGCGGACGCAGCGCGCTGATGATCGCGTGCCAGTCGCGCCAAGCCGGCGAACGCACGATCCGGCAACTGCTCGCGCTCGGCGCCGATACGCAACTGCAGACGCCGGACGGCAAACGCGCGCTGGATTTCGCGCTCGCGAATGGTCGCTGGGATCTCGTCGCCTTGCTCGATCCCGAGCATTCCCTCCCGCGCAACATGGTCGAAGCGGCGAGCAGCGGCAGCTTGACCGATGCGGATTCGGCGGCACATTTGCTTGATGCATTGCGCTTCGGCCACTGGCCCGTGGTAGAGCTTTTCAGCGAACCCGCGCGGCACTGGCCATCGTCGCAACTCGCCGCGCTGTATCTCGAACTCGATGCACCCGAGCATGCCGCGGCGCGGCGCTGGTTGCTGAATCTCGGTTTGGATGCGAATGCGATTACCGAGTCGGGCGAATCGCTGCCGCATGTTTTGCTGGCGCGTTTGCCGGCCAGCCTTGCTGCCGTTTACGACGCGCTCGATGCCGGTGCGAGCCTGTCCGGTGCGGGCGTACTGGCGCAACTCTTGAGCGCGATCGCGGCCGAACAATCGCATGCCGCGGCTCCCGATTTTTCGGCGCAAGTGCAGACCGCGATGCTCGAGGATTTCGCATTGCAATTGATCGAGCGCGGCGTGGATTTCTGCATGCCGGATGCGCAAGGTCGCGCTGCGCTGGCCAGCGCCGTGGATCACGGCATGTTGCGCTTGACGCAAGAGTTACTGGCGCGCGGTGCCGATCCGAATGCTCGCGATATTTACGGCCGCTCCGCCTTGCACGCGGCCCTGCACAAGCCGCTGCAACTTGCACTGCCGCTGCTGCAAATGTTGTTGCGCGCGGGCGCCAATCCGGAAGCGATCGCGGCGAACAATGAGACGCCACTCGGCCTCGCGCTCGCTCGCGCCGAACCCGAGCTCACCAATTGGTTGCGCTGGTCGCGTTGGCCATTGCCGCAACGCACGCTGCTTGCTTCCGATGTCTCTGCGGCGGCAATCGTTGGTGATGTCGATGCGGTGAAACGTCTGCTCGTACTGGGTTTCGACGTGAACGCGTGCGATGCCAAGGGCGCATCGGCGTTGCTGCGTGCCGCAGGCTCAGGCCATGCCGATCTGGTCGAGCATTTGCTCGCGGTCGGCGCGGATGCGAATCAGGCGGCGCCGAGCGGCGTGACCGCGCTCGCGGCAGCGGTGAATGCACGCCGTGTCGCCGTGGTCGAGTTGTTGCTAACGCATGGCGTTGCCGCCGATCAGCCATTGCCCGGCGGCGGCACGCCGTTGATGTTGGCTGCGGCGCAGGCGTTTCCGGAAATCATCGAACGTCTGCTTGCGCACGGCGCGGCGATCAATGCGCAAGACGACAAAGGCCGCACGGCGCTGCACGCGGCCGCGCAATTCGCGTTCCACAACAACGACAGCGAGCGTTGCCAGTGCACCTTGGAATTGCTGATCGCGCACGGCGCGGATATCGCGTTATGCAATACCGAAGG
>JANXUW010000736.1 GCA_025351985.1 Pseudolysobacter sp. | reverse complement strand
CGGCGGTTCGCTGGATACCACGCTGGAGCGTTTGGCGAATTACCTCGAGCGTGCCAAGGCGCTCAAGGAAAGTGTAGTCAACGCGCTGATCTATCCGGCCATCCTTGTGGTGATGGTATTTCTCGCGTTGTTTGTCCTGCTGGTCTTTGTCGTGCCGCAATTCATGCCGATGTTCAAGGACATGAATATCGAATTGCCATTCATCACCAAGATGGTGCTGGCGGTAAGTAATGTGTTGGCGAGTTATTGGTGGATATTGGTCGTATTGGTTTTCTTCGCGGTGACCTATGTTCGGCGCCAGTTGTCGCAGCCTCAATCACGTTTGAAATTCGATGAGCGCTTGCTCACCATGCGCCTGCTCGGGCCACTGTTCACCAAGCTCGAAACCGCACGTTTTGCGCGCACGCTGGGAACTCTGTTGAAGAATGGCGTTCCGTTATTGAGCGCGCTTTCGATCGTGCGCAACGTGATCGGCAACAGCGCGATGGCCGAAGCGGTGGCCAACGCGACCGAAGAAGTAAAAACCGGTTCGGGCCTCGGATTTTCGCTGGGGCAAAGCAAGCGTTTTCCGAAACTCGCGTTGCAGATGATCAGTGTCGGTGAAGAATCCGGCGCGCTCGACGGCATGCTGCTCAAGGTCGCCGATACTTTCGATACCGATACCAAAAATACCATTGATCGTTTGCTGGCGCTGCTGGTGCCGGTGATAACCGTGATAATGACGGTGGTGGTCGCCTTTGTGATGATGGCGATCTTGCTGCCGATTCTTGATCTGACTGGATCCGTAGGATGACAAACATGAGCATGCAATCTAATGGCGCGTTGCGTATGGCGCGTTTCGGCTCGCGAGCCAATGTGTCGCGCGCGAAAGGTTTTACCTTGATCGAAATGATTGCCGTGCTGGTCTTGATCGGTCTGGTGATGTCGATCGTCGGTGCCAAGATCATCGACAATTTCAACAAGGGCAAATACGGCGCCGGCAAGGCGCAGTTGCATGCGCTGGAAATGAAGGTGAATGGCTACATCCTCGATAACGGTGGGCCACCGGCGCAGCTTGGCGATTTGCTCACGCGCCCCGGTAGTGCCGGTAACTGGAGTGGGCCGTATGCCAAGGATTCCGATCTGAAGGATCCGTTTGGCCATCCATACCAATACAAGGCGCCCGGCGAGCATGGTGATTTCGACATCATTTTTCTCGGCAAGGATGGCGCGCCCGGTGGTGATGGCTTGAACAAGGACGTCGGCAGCTGGGAATAATCCGGCGCTGCTCGCAATTCTCCGGCGCAGTACGCCATGAACTCATCGCGCCAGCACGGCTTCAGCCTGATGGAGCTGGTTGCCGTGATGGCGTTGCTGGCGGTGGCGATTGCTGTGGTGTCGTTCGGCTTCAGCAAAAGCCTGACGAGTGCCAAGATCGAAGCGGCCAGCCGCGATCTCGCGGCAATGCTCAAGTACACGCGTGGCCAGGCGATCGTCAAAGGCCAGCAGCAGATCTTTGAACTCAATATCGAGACCAACAGCTACAAGGCGCCCGGCCGCGCGATCGTGCGCCTGCCGCCGAGCATGCATCTCGGTCTGCTTACAGCCACGAATGAACTGACCAGCGCACAATCCGGCTCGATCCGTTTTTATCCCGACGGCAGTTCCACCGGCGGACACGTCACGGTGTATCTGGGCAAGCGCGAATGGCATATCAACGTGAGCTGGCTCACGGGTGAAGTCGGGCGCGAGGAGATTCAGCATTGAACGCGAACTTGTGCGCGCCATGCCGGTCAACAATGCCCGCCATGCAGACACTTCAACGCCGATCATTTCGCTACAATCGATTGCCGCGGCAGCGCGGATTCACGCTGCTCGAACTGGTCGCGGCATTCGTGATTTTCGCGATCAGTTTCGGTGTGCTGATGGGTGTGCTGACATCATCGATCCAGAACGTGCGCCGCTCCGCCGAGTACACGCAAGCGGCGTTGTGGGCGCAGTCGTTGCTGGATGTCGTCGGCGTTGGCGAGCGCCTCAAGGAAGGTGGCTCGAACGGTCGCTTCGACAATAATTATCGCTGGGATCTGCGCATCAGCAAATTTCAGCCGCCGGCCGCAGCGCAATTTACCGCCGAGCAAATCGCGCCGGTCGATCTGTATCAGCTTGATCTCAACGTCAGCTGGAACGGTACCTCGCAACAACGTCAGGCGCGCTTCGTGACCTTGCGCGCGAACACGCCGCAACCCGCCGGACAGCCCGGCGGATGAAAAATCTGCGTATCCAGAATCTGCGCGCAAAAAACGGCTTCACCTTGCTGGAGACGGTGCTCGCGATCGTATTGCTGGCGGTGTTGATCGGCGCGGGTTACAGCGGCCTGCGTGCGGCGGCGAAGGCGATGGCTTCGGGCGAAGTTTCGGTCGAGCGCACCAATCGCTTGCGTGTGTCGCAGGAGTTCATGCGTCACCAGATCAGCCGCATTCTGCCGCTGCCTTACGATCACGACGACAGCACCGGCGAGAACAAGATTTTCGAGGGCACGCGCGACATGATGCGTTTTGTTGCGCCGATGCCGGGTTATCTGTCGCATGGCGGCGCGTACGTGCAAACCATCGAACTCAAGCGCGCCGCCGGAAACACGTTACAGCTGTATTTCAGCAATGTGATCCTGACCGGTTACGACGCAAAAAAACTCACGCAGAACGATCTTGATCCGCAAGTGCTGATCGATCAGGTCAAGTCCGGCCGTTTCGAATATCGCACCTACAACGATCAAGGCGAACTCGGTGACTGGACCGATCGCTGGCAAGATCCGGGCAAGACGCCGGTGATGGTGCGCATCCATCTGGAAATGGCGCGCGAGGCCTTGGTGGCATGGCCGGATATGCAGATCGCGCTGGTCATGGATGGCGCGAGCACACAACAGCGCAACGGTTTTATCGCGACGCCGCGCGGCAATCCGCTGAACAACGGATCGGCACGTTGATGCGCCGGTTCGATACCCGTTTGATCGCCGCGCCGCGACAGCACGGCGTGGCGCTGATCCTGGTGATGTGGATCACGACATTGTTGGCGATTTTGCTCGGCAGTTTTGCCTTGATCGCGCGCACAGAGAATCTTGAAGCGCGGCATTTGTTCGATACCACGCGTGCACGTTATGCGGCCGAGGCAGGTTTGAATCTGGCGGTATTCCAATTGCGTCTGCCCGATCCGACCACACGCTGGGTAGCGGATGGCCGACCGAACGATTTTGACTACGAAGGTTTCAGGGTCAGCGTTTCGATTACCGACGACTCCGGCAAAATCGATTTGAATACGGCTGACGTGACCGTGCTTACACAGATGTTCGTCGGCAACGGTATCGATCCGGCCAAGGCAGAACAACTAGCCGCGGCGATTATCGACTGGCGCGATCCGGATGATCTGGTTACGCCGAACGGTGCCGAATCGAACGAATACAAATCTGCCGGTTACGCCTACGAGCCCGCGAACAAACCGTTCACTACGGTGTCTGAAGTCCAGCAGGTGATCGGCATGAACTACGAAATCTACCGCCGCATCGAACCCGCGATCACTTTATATACGGGGCGTGGGACTCCGAGTCCTGCATACGCCACATTCGAGTCGCTAATGGCACTACCAGGCATGACAGCGGATATCGCCAATCAACTTATCCAGCAGCGTCAGCAGATTCCCGCGGGAACCCCGCAGACCGGCCTGACCTTGCCCGATGGCACGCCAATCGTGGCAGATGGCGGCGGGCTCACGTATAGTATTAAATCCCGTGCCACGCTCCCGAACGGCGCCAGTACCCTGCTCGACGCCACCATTCGTATGGGCGGCGTCGGTAACGAGGGCCGGCCGTATGTCGTGTTGCGCTGGCGTGATGGCGAAGCCTCTTGATGACACCTACTGATCAGCTCAAAAAAGGGCTCGTCCAACTGCGGACGCGCTATGCCAAAAGTCCACTGCCCGGATTCTTTTCGTGGTGGGGCGGAGAGCTTTTTG
>JANXUW010000681.1 GCA_025351985.1 Pseudolysobacter sp. | reverse complement strand
TAACGCGCCTTGGTGCCCGGAAAAGTAATCGCCGGACGCACATTGGCGTACAAGTCAAAGCGCTTGCGCAGCTCGACGTTCAGCGATGAAAATCCGCCGCCGATCGGCGTGGTCAAGGGTCCCTTCAAAGCAACACGATGTTTGGTGATCGCATCGATGGTCGCTGCAGGCAAAAGCTCGCCGTGTTTTTCTTGCGCTGAAAGACCGGCATCTACAAAGTCATAATGCAGTCCACAGTTCATCGCATCAAGCACGCGCAGACTCGCATCGGTGATTTCGGGACCAATACCGTCACCGCGAATCACGGCAATTGTCTTGCTCATAATGTGAAAATCTCTGCAAAGGTGAAAAAGAGAGGTGGCGTCACGCCAAACTGTGCATTATCGTAGATGGATGTTGCGCGAACAAGAAAATATCGGCGGGGGCATGCAATCGGCTGAAACATCCTCATCATGGGTTAAACCGCCTGCGCGCTGGTGCGCCTTGCTGAGCGTGGTTTTTGCGCTGTGCTTTTTCGGTTTCTCGAATGCCGCCAGTGAAGGCGCAACCGACATTCATCTGATTCCTCCGTCGAATAGCGATCTCGTACTGCCTTGGACGCTCGGTGTTTCGGGTATGTGGCCAAACGCCTGCGCGCCCGAAATCGAACGCATCAATGTCGACGGCAACGATGTGCGGATCGATGTGCGCAACAAAAAAACCGTTTGCGCCGCAACGCCCGTCCCGTTCACATTCAACGCCGCACCTGCTGCTGCCAGTGGCGTTACGCTCATGCCGGCAGGTAGCTATCACGTCAGTATCTATGCGGCCCAAGGCGCGCATGCGCCGCTGCGCCTGTATGCCTTTGGCTTGGTGGATACAACCTCTGCAGATGCCGTGGCGACCCCGGAATCGGGTTACTGGTGGGCTCAACCGGAAGGTAATTCCACAGCTTCCCCGGGAACGGGGTTGGTGATCGAACTACAGGGACGCACGCTGACCGTTTCTGCGCTCAGTTATGAAAGCGACGGCGCGCCGGTGTGGTATCTCGGCACCGGCCTGCTTGAAAGCAGCATCGCGCATATCCCGATGCTGCGCGTGCAAGGTGGCAGCAGCCTATTTGGCGATAAAACGCAGTCAACGCAGGCCGCTACCGCGCTAAACCTCGATCTCGAATTTCAGTCCAGCGGCCGTGCTGTGGCGTGGTTCACCCGCAGCAGTGCTGACGACTCGAATGCGCTGGAGTTACGCGCGCTGACGCTGTCAAGGATGGCGTTTGCAGACCCGCCGGATGGGCATGTCTGGCAAGGCGACTGGATTCTCGTGCCGGACGACCCACTCAAAGCAACCCAGCGCCTGCACTTCGATCAGGTGCAAACGCAAAGCGAGCAGAATTTTCGGCTGAGCGACAGCAACAGCGACAACTCGCTGAACTGCTGGCGCGATACGCAACGGCCGAGCGCGCCGCCACAAAGCTGCACATTGCTAGGTAACAACGGCATCACGTTGGCACAATTCAATGCTGTCGCGATCGGCCGGCTTGAGGGCGTGATGCCGGATCATGGCCGCATACGCCTGATTCGACTGTCGCCCTGATCGTTATTCGATACGCAGCTGGTTGCGCATAATCCACCAGTAGCAAAACCGCGCGGTCGTTACTCGCCGACGCCGATGCTGACGTCGATATCGTCTTCATCCACCGCGTATACATGACCTTCGCGCTCGATCTCGTCGAGAAAATCCACCGCGCGGCGCAAATGCGGAATCACGATCGATCCACCAACCACCAATCCGACGCTGAACACGTCAAAAAACTCGTCGCGACTCACGCCGGCCTCGGCGCACTGCGCTACGTGATACGAAACACAGTCATCGCAACGCAATACCAGCGATGCCACCAAACCGAGCATTTCCTTGGTCTTGAGCGATAGCGCGCCATCCTTGTAGGTTTGCGTATCCAGCGCGAAAAAGCGGCGGACAACCTGATTATCCTGCTCCAGTATGCGTGCGTTGAGACGCTGGCGAAAATCCGTGAACTGCCTGATCCGATTGCTCACGAATTTGCTCCTGCCAGCAACTCGGCCAAGCCGCCGCTACGATCAAAGGCGACGAGATCGTCGTAGCCGCCGATGTGTTTATCGTTGATGAAAATCTGCGGTACGGTGCGGCGCTGCGTGCGTGTGAGCATTTCTTCGCGACGCGCGGAGTCGGTATCGATGCGCACATCGTCGTAATCGATGCCTTTCTGCTTGAGAAAATTCTTGGCTGCGACGCAATACGGGCAAATCGCGGTGCTGTAAACAAGTGCTCTGGTCATGGCGTTCTCTGCTGCGAATGTGGGACGCGATTCAGACATTATCTGCTAAAAATGACGCGCCTTGCAGGGCGTCGCAGATTTTCGCGTCACGTCTTGTTTAGTCTGGTCGCACGACAGCAAAACCCAGCCTGACAGCGCGCGCTGGAATTAGCAGTGGCTGCGGAACTTGCGCTGCGTTAAGGTTATCCAAAGCGAACTTCAATCCGGGCTTTGCATGCGCGTTAAAAATTTTTTTCCTGTACTCACATTCTGTGCCTGTAGCGTGCTGGCCGGAATCGGTCATGTCCGCGCGGCTGATGTGAATCTGCCGAATATCGGCAGCTCGGCCGGCGAGATCCTGTCGCCGGAAGAAGCGCGCCAGTACGGTGCATCGATGCTGCACGAAATGCGCTCGCTGGACATGGTGCTCGACGATCCGTTGCTGGTGGCTTACATCAATGCGCTTGGCTATCGCCTGGTTGCCCACAGCGACAAGCCCGACCAGGCGTTCACCTTTTTTCTGGTGCGCGACGACATCATCAATGCATTTGCCGCACCGGGCGGTTTTGTCGCGGTGTATACCGGCCTGCTTGTCACGACGACGACCGAAAGCGAACTCGCTGCGGTGATGGCGCATGAGATCGGTCATATCACGCAAAACCATTTGGTTCGCGCATTTGAAGATGCCCAAAAAGCAACGCTGCCAATCGCACTGGCAATGCTCGGCGCGTTGATCGCAACGCGTGGCGGCAGCGGCGATGCGGGAACAGCCGCGATCGTCAGCGGCATGGCGGCGATCCAGCAGCGCCAGATCAACTTCACGCGCAAAGACGAAGTCGAAGCCGATCGCATGGGCATACAAACTCTGGCGCGCGCCAACTTCGATCCAAATGCGATGGCCGGATTTTTCCAGCGCATGCAACAGGCATTGCGTCCCAGCGATGATGGCGAGGTGCCAGAATTTCTGCGCACCCACCCGGTTTCCACATCCCGCATCAGCGATGCGAAATCACGCGCCGAAAGTCTGAGCAAGGAAGTCGCGGATCGCAGCCCCTTGCTGGAAAGTACCGCGGGACATGCTGCGCCGTCATCGTCGTGGCTGTTGCTGCAAACCGGGCCCGGTGGCAAAAACCCGCTCGCCGACGGCGCCGCGACGCATGTCAATCTGCAGCATGACCGCGAGGTTTCGCAACGCTATTACGAACTGATGCGAGAACGCGTCCGCGTACTTACCGCGATCAACCCAAATGCGATCCTGGGCTATTACAGCGATAACCTGCGCGACAATCCGAGCTTCGATACCACGGCCAATCGCTATGGTTATGCGTTGGCATTGTTGTACGCGCACCAGCCGGAAAAAGCGCTGGCGCAGATGCAGAAACTCGGTACCGCGCAGCCCGATCAACTCGTGTTCCAGATCGGTATTGCGCAGAGTGAATTCTCTTTCGGCCGGCGTGATGCTGCGCTCAAGCGTTATGCCGAGCTCGAAACGAATTATCCGCGGAATCGCGCGCTCGCATTGATGCATAGCGACGCCCTGTTGCAGCAAGCCGACGCCAAGAGCGCGCACAAGACCCAGGAATTGCTGCGTCCGTTGCTGCTGGACGAAAGCGACGATCCGAGCATGCAGACCAATTTTGCGCGTGCCTGCGAACTCGCCGGCGACAAGATTCGCGCCGGCCAGGCGTATGCCGAGGCCGCGTTGTATAGCGGCCATGTCGAGGATGCCTTGAATCAGCTCAAGGCCCTGACCAGTCGCGCCGATCTCGATTATTACCAGCGTGCGCGCATCGAGGCCCGCATTACCGAACTGACGCCGTACGTGCTGGAGTTGCGCCGCAAGCACATCAAGCCGGATGCGCAAGATACCAAACGGCAAGGCGTGCGTGCCGAATCGGGACGTGACAGCAATGCGACACAACACGACGCAAACGCCACGAACTCGCGTAAATCCTCGACCACGTTTTGCATCGGCCCGAATGCTTGCACCCCGCTGTCATCCGAGCGTAACAATTAACCGCTGCAATAGGCATGTCATAAAACGCGGCAGCCTGTCGCGCAACCAGTTGGTGAGCTTGTGCAAAAACATATTTTGATCGTCGAAGACGAACCCGCCATCGGCGAAATGGTCGCCTTCGCGCTGCGTAAAGCGGGCATGGATTCGACCCATGCGCTGGATGCCCGCACCGCACAAAACGCCATCATGGAACGCGTACCCGACCTCATCCTGCTCGACTGGATGCTGCCCGGCATGAGCGGTATCGATCTCGCGCGGCGCCTGCGCAAGGAAGATCTCACGCGCGAAGTCCCGATCATCATACTTACCGCGCGCGGTGAAGAAACCGATCGTGTCAGCGGACTCGATGCCGGCGTTGATGACTATGTCGTCAAGCCGTTCTCCACGCGGGAATTGCTGGCGCGGATCAAGGCGGTGATGCGGCGCACGCATGGCGACGACGCCGACGGTGTGATCGAGCTCGGCGGCATCACCATCGATAGCGCTGCGCACCGGGTTTTTGCCAACGGCCAGACCGTGCAGATCGGCCCGACCGAATATCGCCTGCTGCATTTTTTCATGACTCACGCCGAGCGCGTGTATTCGCGCAGTCAGCTGCTCGATCACGTCTGGGGCGGCAGCGTCTACGTCGAGGAACGCACGGTCGATGTCCATATCCGCCGCCTGCGCAAAACCCTTGAACCGTTCCATAGCGATGGCCTCGTACAGACCGTGCGCGGTGCCGGTTATCGCTTTTCCACCAGCCTTTGAGCGCAGACACGGACAAGACCGTGGCGCATCATTGCCACATGTCGCAAACGTTCCGCTGCCATAGCACCGTGCCGTTGCCCCGAATGACGATTGGTCATGGCACTTAGTCGCGCCTGGCAATTCAGTTTGTGGCGATTGCTCGGTCTGATTGCCGCGGCAACCGCGTTCGGCTGGTGGCTGAACGCGCTCGCTGGGTGCCTGCTGATTCTGTTCGCCGGTTATCTCGCCGTAACGTTATGGAATCTGCACGGCCTAGAAACCTCGCTGCGCTTGCAGCGTCGCGTGCCGCCGGCAGAAGGCTGGGGCATCTGGGGCGAATTGCATGATCTGCTGTCGCGGCGGCAACGCTCGGAGTTCGTGCGCAAACGTCGCCTGGTCGGCCTGTTGCGCGCATTTCGTGACGCCGCCACGGCGCTGCCTGATGCTACGGTGGTGCTCGACAACGCACAACGCATTCTCTGGTTCAACGAGGCCGCCACACGTTTGCTCGGATTGAAATATCCGCAGGATATCGGCGGTTATTTCAGCAACCTCGTGCGTGCGCCACGCGTCGCCGAATGGCTTGCCGATAGCGCCGCAATCGAGCCATTGGCCGATGTGCCCTCGCCGCCTAATGACGCGATCCGCCTGAGTCTGCGCATGATTCCCTACGGCAGCGAGCAATCGCTGCTGGTTGCGCGCGACATCAGCAACGTGATGCGACTGGAACAGGTGCGCCGCGATTTTGTCGCAAACGTCTCACACGAATTGCGCACCCCGCTGACCGTGGTGCACGGTTATCTGGACATGCTCGAACCCGAGCAGATGCCGGAATGGGATTCGATCCTGCGCGAATTGCGCACGCAGTCGCGGCGCATGACCCAGATCGTCGAAGACCTGCTCACGCTGTCGCGCCTCGAAGCGCAGGAAAGCCTGCCCGAAGAGCGCGTGGTGATGCACTCATTGCTGCTTACGCTCAAGCGCGAAGCCGAAGGCTTGAGCCAGGGCAAGCATCGCATCACGCTTGATATCGGCAGCGAACACGACTTGAAAGGCTCGGCCAAGGAACTGCACAGCGCATTCTCGAACCTCATCACCAACGCCGTGCGTTACACCCCCGCAGGCGGACGCATCGCGATTCGCTGGAGCGACGAAGACCAAGGCGGCCGCTTCGCCGTGAGCGATACCGGCCAGGGCATTCCGCCGCATCATATTCCGCGCATTACCGAACGTTTTTATCGCGTATCGACCAGCCGATCGCGCGAAACCGGCGGTACTGGACTCGGGCTTTCGATCGTCAAGCATGTGCTGAACCTGCATCATGCACGGCTCGAAATCCAGAGCGAAGTCGGTGTCGGCAGCACGTTCATGTGTGTGTTCGATCGCGAACATCTGCTCGCACCGCAATCGCTCACCGAGGAAGCATGAGC
>JANXUW010000619.1 GCA_025351985.1 Pseudolysobacter sp. | reverse complement strand
GCGGTGAATTACGCCTGAACTCACAATGTTTAACGTGTGGGCACGGGAACGGTTGTCAACGCGGCAAATTCCGTTCAGGCAACGGTCGGCGTTGCACAAATTCATTGCTCATCGACTAGGCCAATGCACGCTGCAGGATATCGCGCAGATCCGGCGATAACGTCGGCAGCTCGATCAGTCTTTGCAGCTCGGCCTGCATCAAGCCGCGACGGTGCGGCTCGTGACGACGCCACTCCTTGAAACTTGCAGCCAGGCGCGCGGCGACTTGCGGATTGATCGCATCGAGGCGTTGTATACACGTGCCGAAATACGCATAACCGGCGCCATCGGCGCGATGAAACGCGTGCAGGTTGCGGCCCAAAGTCATGAGCAAGGCAAACACCTTGTTCGGATTGTTCCAACGAAAATCGGCGTGTTCGGTCAAGGCCCGCACCGTGTCCAGCGCATCGGCGTGCGGCCGCGCGGCTTGCACCGCGAACCACTTGTCGAGTACGAGTGCATCGTCAGCGTGGCGCGCATAAAAAGCTGCCAGCGCGTGCTCGGCCGGTTCACCGCCCGCACGCACGAGACAGGTCAGCGCGGCGAGACTATCGGTCATGCAGCGCGCGTTCTCGAACTGGCGCAATGCGCGCACGATTCCGGCGGCATCGTTGCGCGAGCAAAGCAAATCGAGGCAGCGATTTTTCAGGCGTCGGCGTGCCGGTGTGCGCGCCTCGACCACACCGGTTTCATCGGCGCACAACGCGTCGTATCTTTCGAGCACACGCGCATGCAAAACCGTGGCGAGATTTTTTTCGAGCGCGCCGATACGCGCATGCACAATATCAGGATCGATCTCGACCAGACGCTCGGCGAGGATCGTATCGGCGGGCAGACTCAACAATTGCGCGAGCAACGCCGGATCGAGCGCCGCATCGTCCATCGCCGCTGCCAGTCCGTCGTTCAACGCGGTCATGGTCGTCGCATCGTTGGCGTCCGCATCGAACAAGCGCGTCATCAGCGCTTGCGCCGCCATCCAGCGATTGCAGCCATCGCTATCGGCGCGCAATAACAACGCGAGATCGTCCGCGCTCACATTGACCTGCGGCAATACCGGCGCGGAATAACCGCGCAACAGCGACGGCACCGGCGCTGCAGAAACATCCTCGAACACCAGCGTCACACGGTCGCGATCGAGCACGAACACGCGTTCGATGCCATTCGCCGCAGCTTCGCCGGCAAGTCGCAGCGGTACCGCATTGCCATTCGGCAAATACAAACTCAGCGCTACCGGAATCGGCACTGCCGAATTATCCGCCGCCAATAAAATCGATGCGGTTTGCTGCGACAACTGCAAATGATACGTGCGTGTCGCCGCATCGTAGCGTCCCTCGGCGCTGAGCCGTGGCGTACCGGCTAGGCGATACCAGCTCAGGTAATTCGACAGATCGGTTTTGTTGGCATCACCCAGTGCGGCCAAAAAATCCTCGACCGTGGCGGCTTGGCCATCGTGCCGCGCGAAGTACAGATCCATGCCGCGGCGGAATCCGTCGCTGCCCAATGTCACGGCGAGCATGCGCACGATTTCCGCGCCTTTTTCGTAGACCGTCGCGGTATAGAAATTATTGATTTCGAGATAGCTCTCGGGCCGTACCGGATGCGCGAGTGGACCCGCATCTTCGGCGAATTGCGCGCGCCAGAGTGTTTGCACATCTTCGATACGCTTGAGTGATCGCGAGCCCATGTCGGCGCAGAATTCTTGCTCGCGATACACCGTCAGGCCTTCCTTCAAACTCAGCTGAAACCAGTCGCGGCAGGTAACGCGGTTGCCGGTCCAGTTGTGGAAATATTCGTGCGCGACCACCGCTTCGACATGCGCGAAATCCGCATCGGTGCTGGTTTGCATATCGGCCAGCAGATATTTCGCGTTGAAGATGTTGAGGCCCTTGTTCTCCATCGCGCCCATCGTGAAATCGTGCGTGGCGACGATGTTGAAGACATCCAGGTCGTAGGCGCGACCGAATTTTTCCTCGTCCCAGCGCATCGAATGCTTGAGGCTTTGCATGGCGTGATCGCACTGCGTGATCGCATTCGCTTCGGCGTAGATGCGCAGGCACACGTCGCGGCCTTCGCTGGTTTGGTAACGGTCTTCGATATGTTCGAGCTTGCCCGCGACCAGCGCGAACAGGTAACTCGGTTTCGGATGCGGATCACGCCAGCGCGCCCAGTGCCGGCCGTCCGGCAAGTCGCCAGCGCCGTCGGGATTGCCGTTCGCCAGCAGCACCGGATAACGCGCACGATCGGCA
>JANXUW010000497.1 GCA_025351985.1 Pseudolysobacter sp. | reverse complement strand
CGGGCACGACGCGGTTCACGCCGATGCCGACGATGTATCCATCCTGCGAAAAAATCACCGCGCCGAACGGGCCGCCCGTGCCGAGTTCGACATTGCGTCGCGCCAGCCGGATCGCCAAGGCGACACGTTGTTCGTCGGTTGCATAAACCTCATAACCGTCGATTTCGGTGGCAACCCAGTCGGGCAGGGAAAGATGAATTGGAGAATGCTGCATGGGAGATCACACCTGAGAATGAGTAAACGAGGTTATGGCCAGATTGTCTCGATACGTCATTCGACCGCACCGCCGCCATTGCCCGGCCCGGCCGTCGTGACACACCGATGCTCCACACATTGGCAACCGGAATCGGCCGGAAAACCGCACACACCATGCATTTTCTGCGCGGCGCATTGCGCCTTGACCTGGTCGGGAAATGTCGGGCTGCTGCTATTCACGCAACCCGGATAATAACCGCAACAATTGCCGACGTTCTTGACCACGCAGTCGGCATTGCTGGCGCAGCTGTAGTTGACTTCGCCGCGTGGCTGGTTCGGCAGCAGTCTTGCGGATCGCGGCGGCGATGGTTGTGTCGTGTTCGCGGCGGCAATCGCTGGGGACGCCTTTACCGGCGCCTGTTCAGTCGCGCAAGCATTTAGACAAAATGCCAACGCCAGCACGATCGACCAGCGCCGCCAAGCGGGCGAATGGTCGTGCATTATTCCTGTGCAAAAAATGCCGACTTGCATAGTTGCCTCACTTGGCTGCGGGTTTGCTCCAGGAATCGCGCAAAGTCACGCTGCGATTCAACACCAGTTGGCCGGGGCGGCTATCCGCGTCGCGCACGAAATAACCCAGGCGCTCGAACTGTACGCTGGATTCTGCGGCAATGTCAGCCAGCGATGGTTCGACCCAGCCCGCGACGATGCGCCGCGAGTTCGGATTCAGATGATCGCGATAGGTTTTGCCGTCGTCGTCATTATCCGGATTCGGCACATCGAACAGACGATCGTACAAACGGATTTCCGCCGCTAGCGCATGCCTGGCGCTGACCCAGTGGATCGTGCCCTTGACCTTGCGATCCGCACCGGGCATGCCGTGACGCGTATCGAGATCGAGCGTGCAATGCAATGCCGTGATGTTGCCGTCGTCCGCCTTGACGACTTCGTCGCAACGCACGATGCCGACGCTGCGCAGGCGCACTTCGGTGCCGGGTGCGAGGCGATGAAAACCCTTGATCGGCGTTTCCATGAAATCCTCGCGTTCGATCCACAATTCGCGCGCGAACGGAACGCTGCGCGTGCCGAACAGTTCGTTCTTCGGATGGTTCGAAAACGTCAGCGATTCTTCGTGCGTTTCGCTCAGGTTGGTCAGCACAAGACGCAGCGGATCGATCACCGCAAGGCGGCGCGGCGCGTTGGCATCGAGATCTTCACGCACGCAGTTTTCGAGCACGCTGTATTCGATCACCGAGGTCTGTTTGGTCACGCCGGCGCGCTGCCAGAACGTGCGGATCGCGGCAGCCGGAAAACCGCGCCGACGCAAGCCGGAAATGGTCGGCATACGCGGATCGTCCCAACCATCGACCAGCCCATCCTGTACCAGCGCGAGCAACTTGCGTTTGCTCATCACGGTGTAGTCGAGGTTGCCGCGCGCGAACTCGATCTGCTGCGGACGCGATACGTTCACCGTCAAACCGGTTACACGCAGCGGCGCGGTGAGTTCGGCATCGTTGCCAAGATCGAGTTGATCGAGACACCAGTCGTACAACGGACGATGATCCTCGAATTCAAGCGTACACAGCGAGTGGGTGATGCCTTCCACCGCATCCGAAATCACATGCGCAAAATCGTACATCGGATAGATGCACCACAGATCGCCGGTGTTCTGATGCGTCACCTTGCGGATGCGGTACAAAGTCGGATCGCGCAGGTTGATGTTCGGCGCGGCCATGTCGATCTTCGCCCGCAGAATGTGCGCGCCATCGGCAAATTCACCAGCGCGCATGCGCTCGAACAGGTCGAGATTTTCGGCGACGCTGCGCGAACGATACGGACTGTTTTTACCTGGATGAGTCAAAGAGCCGCGATGCTCGCGAATTTCTTCCGCACTAAGCGAGTCGACATATGCCAGGCCTTGCTTTATGAGCTTCAGCGCACACCGATGAAACACCGCGAAATAATCCGAGGCATGGCGCAACTCGCTCCACGCGAAACCGAGCCATTGCACATCGTGCTTGATCGACTCGACGTATTCGAGATCTTCCTTGGCCGGATTGGTGTCGTCGAAACGCAGATTGCAACGCCCCGCAAACTCGCCGGCAATGCCGAAATTCAGGCAGATGGATTTGGCGTGGCCGAGATGCAGATAACCGTTCGGCTCAGGCGGAAAACGCGTCACCACGCGGCCGTCATGCTTGCCGCTCGCACGATCGTCGAGCACCTGCTGACGAATGAAATTGTTGCTGATCGGTGTTTCGTCGTTCATGGGATTCCGATGCGGGCGTGCAGGATTGCCGGCTGCAGCGATGTTGCTGCCAAGCGTCTAGCCCGCCAGTTTACCGGGACATGGCGCTCAGGCGAAGCGGCGCGTGTTGTGATCAATAATCGTCAGGTCGACGACACTTCCGTTGCCTGCGCCGGATGCCGTGTTTGTTTGTGTGCGATGCGCAGGAAAGGGCGTTCGATCAGTACGTATGACAGCCAAGCTGCGAACACGGTCAATGGAATGGATATGGCGAGCAACGTCAGCAATCGCAGGTCGGTCGATTCGATAGTGGCGAACCATGGTGCCAGCCAGCTCAGGATTAGAAAATGCCAGAGATAGACACCGAAGCTGATTTCGCCGAGAAAGCGCAATCCGCGGTTTGCGAACAAGACGAGTGAAACTGTTGCGGCGTGGGCGGCAGCATAAATTCCGAGCGCAATAAAAATGCTGGCGAAGCTATGCCAGAGCCAAAATATCGGCTCGCCATTCCAGTAGGCCGAGAGTCCGGTGCGCAGCCACAAACGCAGCGCGACAATACCGGCTATAGCGATCATGAAAAGTAAGTTCAATACTGACGCACCAGGTATTTTGCAGCGCAACCGCGCTGTCACGAACGCATAACCGGCAAGCATGCCGATCACAAATTGATCGATGCGCGCAGCGAGATGTTCCAGCACCAGTGCGCGTGCATCCACTGACACCAGCTGAAAAGCGATCGCGCGATAGCTGATTGCGCAAATCAGCGCTGCGCCAAGCAACCAGGGCCAGCGGTATGGCCGCAGCGCATAAACCAGCACGGGCAGGCCGAGATAAAACGCGAATTCGATCGGCAGAGTCCACCACACGCCATTCATCGGCGGCACCCAATACCAATCCATATTGAGCCATAACAGCAGATGCGCAAAAAATTGCCCGAGATGCGGCATGGCGCCGATATCGAAGAAAAACGCCAGCGCGATCAGGACGAAAAACTGCGCATAGTAGGCAGGGAAAATGCGTAACACGCGCCGCAGAAAATACTCGGACAGCAAAGGTTTTGTGCGCGCACCCAGCTGCCAGGCGGCAAATGGCAGCACCAGTAAAAATGCCGACAACGTGAAAAATATATCCACGCCGGCCCAGCCCATCGTGAAGAAATAACTCATACCGAAAGAGAACACGCCAAAATCAGCGAGCAGATGCGGCGCACCGGCTAAGCCCCAGGCATGAAACAACAGCACCCACAGTGCGGCGAAACCGCGAATGCCGGTCAGCGCCGGCAGCTCGGAAAGTTTCACGGCAGCAGTCAATGGATTTCCGTTGCGCGCAGCGGCGCATCTGTGGCACGAGCAATCATGTGTGACAATTCGGCAACCTCACCAAGTTCGTGTTTGCGCGTGCCGATCCGGGATCGCGCTTTTGCCCGGGAGCTCCGTGTGAAAATTGTTTATCGAGCCGAAAATATCATCGATGCGCATCTCGTCAAAAACGCGCTGGAGGACGCCGGCATCCTGGCGTTCGTCAACGGCTATCACTTGACCGGCGCAATGGGCGAATTGCCGGTGGCCGATCTGGTGAGCGTGATGATCGCCGAACATGATATCGAATTGGCCGAGCCCGTGGTGCGTGCGGTCGATGCGGCATTGAGCGAGGCGCGAGGATTGCTCGACGAAGATTTCGACGGTATGCCGCGTCCGGCGTAACAGCTTTCGGCGCTAACGATTGGAAGGATGTTTGACCGGGCTTATGCTCAGATGTAGCATATTATTGTGCTCAATCTAAGCATAAGGGTGTCGATGACCGCTTTTTCCGTTACTGCTTCGCGTAAAAATCCTGCCACGAGCATTCCCGCTCTCGCGCCTTGGTCGCAGGCTCTGCATGACCGTTACGCGCCGTTGTACGAGCGCGTGCAAGCGGTGATTCCGGCGCTCGAATGGGCCGCGCATCTGCCGTATATCGATGCGATCAACCGACTCAAGCACGAGCGTGGCGCGGTAATTCTCGCGCACAATTACCAGACGCCGGAAATCTTTCACACGGTTGCCGATTTCACCGGCGATTCGCTCGCGCTTGCGCAATACGCCGTGCGTGCCGATGCTGCGATCATCGTGCAGGCCGGGGTGCATTTCATGGCCGAGACGTCGAAGATTCTGAGTCCGGAAAAAACCGTGCTGATTCCCGATCTGCACGCGGGTTGCTCGCTCGCGAGTTCGATCACCGCGGCCGATGTGCGTTTGCTCAAGCAGCGTTATCCGGGCGTGCCGGTGGTGACCTACGTCAACACGTCCGCCGACGTCAAAGCCGAAACCGATATCTGCTGCACCTCGGGCAATGCGGTGCAGGTGGTGGAGTCACTCGGCGTGGATCGCGTGATTTTTATTCCGGATCAGTACCTCGGCAAATACGTCGCGTCTAAAACCGGCGTCGAGCTGATCCTGTGGGCCGGCAGTTGTGAAGTGCACGAGCGTTTTACCGCGGCCGAGTTGCGCGACTACCGTGTACAGCGCCGCAATAAAGTTGATGGCGACATCCATATTCTCGCGCATCCCGAATGTCCGCCGGACGTGCTCGCCGAAGCGGATTTCGTCGGTTCGACCGCGGCGATGGTGGCGCATCTCGATCAACGTCGTCCGCGTCGCGTGGTGATGATTACCGAATGTTCGATGAGCGATAATGTGGCGGTCGAATTTCCCGATATCGAATTCACGCGCCCCTGCAATTTGTGCCCGCACATGAAGCGCATCACCTTGCCGAAAATTTACGACACGCTGCGTTATCTGCGCCACGAGGTGACGGTTGATCCGGCGATCGCCGAGCGCGCACGGTCTGCCGTGGAAAACATGTTGGCGGTGTCTTGCGCCAACGCGCTGCCGAAGGCCGGAGTGTGATCGATCAGTTCGATATCGTCGTGATCGGCTCGGGCATCGCCGGCCTCACGACCGCACTTGCCGCTGCGCCGAAACGCGTCGCGCTGATCACGCGCGGCGCACTCTCGCGCGATGGTTCCAGCCGCTGGGCGCAAGGCGGAATTGCCGCGGCGATCGGCGCTGACGATACGCCGCTGCTACACGCGCAGGACACACTCGTTGCCGGGCAATACCTGAACGATCGCAGCGCGGTCGATCGTCTGACCAGCGTCGCGCCGCAGACCGTGCGTTGGCTCGCTGCCATCGGTGCCCAGTTCGATACGCGGGAAAATGCGCGCCACGAAAAACGCTTCGTGCTCGGTCGCGAAGCCGCACATTCGCGCGCACGCATCGTGCACGCCGGCGGTGATGCTAGCGGTGCCGAGATCATGCGTGCGCTCGCCAAAGCCGTTGGCGACGCAGGCCACATCACCGTGTTCGAACAATCGCAAGCGAGCGATTTGCTGACAGCGCACGAACGCATCTGTGGTGCGGCGGTTCGCGGCCCACAAGGCGATTTCGCCATCGCTGCCGCCGCCGTCGTGCTGGCCACTGGCGGCATCGGCGCCTTGTATCGCTACACCACCAATCCATCGACTGCCGACGGCTCCGGTATCGCCCTGGCGTTACGTGCCGGTGCGGTTTTGAGCGATATGGAATTCGTGCAATTCCATCCGACCGCGCTCGCGCCGTTATCCGGCCATAGCGGACAATTGCCGCTGTTGACCGAGGCGCTGCGCGGCGCTGGCGCGATCCTGATCAACGCGGGCGGGCGACGTTTCATGCTCGCACATTCGCCCGCTGCCGAGCTGGCGCCACGCGATGTCGTCGCGCGAGCGGTGTGGGCCGAACTGGAGCGCGGCGGTCAGGTTTTTCTCGATGCGCGCAAGGCCGTGGGTGCGGCATTTCCGCAACGTTTCCCGACCGTGTTTGCGGCGTGCCAGGTGCGTGGCATCGATCCGCGCGAACAACCGATTCCGGTGGTGCCGGCCGAGCATTATCTGATGGGCGGCGTACGTGTCGATGTGCACGCCGCGAGTTCGCTGCCCGGGCTGTATGCGGTTGGCGAATGCGCCTGCAGCGGCGTGCACGGCGCGAATCGTCTCGCCAGCAATTCGCTGCTCGAAGGTCTCGTATTCGGTCGCGAACTTGGTGTCCATCTGGCGCGAGGCAATGTATCAACTGCATCGCATATTGCGGAATTCACTCCGCGCAATATCGAGCCGGCGACGCAGGAGCGCGCGCAGAAAATCGGCGATGTGCTCTGGCGCAATGCGGGGCTGGTGCGTGATGCGACGGGTTTGTTTTCTGCGCGTGAGCAACTTGCTGCACTGCTGCACGATTGCGCTGAAGCTGCGCAGGATGCGGATCGCATCCGCGTAGCGCAGAGTATCGTTGACGCCGCGCTCGCTAGGCGTGACAGCATTGGCGCGCATTATCGTCGCGACGCGGTCGCCGCAAACACCGCCGCCAGCGGCTGAAAACGCACGCCGTCATCCACGCCGATCCAGCGAAACGACAGGCGCTCTGCTAGGCTGTGAGCCTTGCTGCGGTCTCATTCGCGCGCAGCCGACCTGCATGGAATTCACAATAATGACCGACTCGCTTTCTCTCGTCATTGGCGACAAGAATCTTTCCTCGTGGTCGTTGCGGCCGTGGCTCGTGCTGCGCCATTTCGGCGTCACTTTCGATGAGGTGCGGCTGCCGCTGGATACGCCGGAGTTCCATCGTCGCATCCCGAGTTATTCGCCGAGCGGGCGCGTGCCGGTATTGCTGCACGGTGAACTCGTCGTGTGGGATTCGCTGGCGATCCTCGAATACATCAACGAAACATTTCTGGTCGGTCGCGGCTGGCCACGCGATGCCGCGGCGCGCGCGATCGCGCGTGCGGTCAGTGCCGAAATGCATTCGGGATTTGCCGCGTTGCGCACGCAGTTGCCGATGAATTGCCGGCTGCGCACCAAGGCCGTGCCCGATGCCAGCGCGCAGCGCGACATCGAAAGGGTCGCGGCGTTGTGGCGCAATGCGCGCGAACGTTTCGGCGCGAACGGTGTTTTTCTGTTTGGCGATTTCTGCATCGCCGATGCGATGTTCGCGCCGGTGGTAGCGCGTTTCGTCAGTTACGGCATCGAGGTTGGCGTGATCGAGCGCGACTACATGAATGCCATTCTCTCGCTGCCGGCGTTGAAACGCTGGTTCGACGATGCTGCAGCAGAAGTCGCAGCGCCAGCGCGCTCCAGCCGGAATATCTAGCTCCGTGCTCAAGGCCATCGATACACCGCGCGGTGCGTTTGTCGCGATGCTAGTCGGCGCCGCGTTGATCAGCACGACCAGCATTTTTGTGCGTTACGCGCATGTCGCGCCCACTGTGTCGGCGTTTTATCGCATGGCTTTCGGTGGTGGCATGTTGCTGCTGGGTTTGCTCGCATTCGGGCGCTGGCGGCGCCTGCAAATGCGCGATCTGGTCTGGTTGCTATTGCCCGCGTTTTTGTTCGCGCTGGACCTGTTCATCTGGCATCGCAGTATTCACGATATCGGCCCGGGTCTGGCCACCTTGCTCGGCAATTTCCAGGTGTTCGTGATGGCTCTGGCCGGCGTCTGGTTTTTCCACGAGCGACTCGGCTGGCGTTTTCTCGCCGGCCTTGGACTCGCGCTGTTCGGCTTGTGGCTGCTGGTGGGTCTGGACTGGTCCCATATGAGCGGCGACTATCGCCACGGCGTGATTCTCGGCATCGTTACCGGCATCGCCTATGCCGCCTACATGCTCGCCACGCGGTATGTGCAGAACGGCCGCGTCGTGCTCGATTCGGCGCAGCAGCTGTGCGTGACCTCGCTATTGTGCGCGCTGATTCTGGCAGTGACCCTCGTCGCCGAGGGCGAGAGTTTTGCGATTCCCGATACGCAATCGTGGAGCGCATTGCTGGGGCTGGGCCTGGTCGGGCAGGTGCTCGGCTGGTTGCTGCTGGTGCGCGCGATTCCGCAATTGCCGCCGTCGCTGGTCGGCCTGTTGCTGTTGTTGCAGCCGAGTCTTTCATTCGTGCTCGATGTGGTCCTGTTCCAGCGTCCCACGGTCGCCTTCGACTGGATCGGCGTGACTTTTTCCTTGCTCGGAATTTTCATCGGCACGTCGCGCAAGGCGCGTGCTTCCGCGGTACCTGCAGCCGTCGTGGACTGAAATTTTCGGTCTGCGCACGCGCCTGACGCGAGCTGCACGCTGGATGACATCGTGTTTCAGTTCGTCGACCTTTGTCGCCGCGTTTTTTCTCTTAATTCTTTTTTTCCAAAAAATCATTTAGCCGTCTAGACGTAAAAACGTCTTGACGGCCATTGCCTTTGACGATAGTCTGCAAAAAATCTCATCCAGACCAGCCGAGGGACAGGCCCGACGAAGCTGGGGCAACCGCCATGAACGTGGCTGGTGCCAAATCCTGCGAGGCATAACCGCCCCGAAAGATGAGAGCGCGCGATCAGCATCGGTCGTGGTCTCTCGCTGTCGGGGTTTGCAGATAACAGCGAGGACTTCCGATGGCCGCCAATTCCAGTCGATGTATTCCCACCTTGTCTTCGGTCGTCGAAACCGAGGATTTTTCGCAAGGCGGAATCCTTGCGCTGCCCAATCCGTTCACCTTGCACAGCGGCGCATCGTTGCGCGATGCCAGCCTGGCGTGGACGAGCGTGGGGCCAGCGCAAGCGCCTGTGGTGCTGGTGCTCGGCGGCATTTCCGCGCACAGCCAGCCGGCCGGTGCGCAAGGTTGGTGGCAGGCACAATGCGGTGTCGGCAAGGCGCTCGATACGCGCCGGTTTCGTCTGCTTGGCATCGACTGGCTCGGTGGTTGCGATGGCACGACCGGCGCGCGCGGCGAGTTCGATTTCCCGCGCATCGATGCACTCGATCAGGCGCATGCGATCCTCGCGCTGCTCAATCATCTCGGCATTCGCCGCGTGCATCTTGCGGTCGGCGCGTCGTATGGCGGTTGCGTTGTGCAGCATCTCGCTCGCCTGCTCGGGCCGGCGCGGCTGATTCGCGCCGTGATCATCAGCGCCGCGCAGCGCGCGAGTCAGTTCGGCCGGGCGATTCGCAGTCTGCAGCGCGCGATCGTGACGCAGGCGCGTGATGCCACCGAGGCACTGAAACTCGCGCGCCAGCTCGCGATGCTGAGTTATCGCACGCCGCAGGAACTGGAGCAGCGCTTCGCGGCGCATCCGGCGGAGCAGGGTGTGCTCGCGTATCTGCGCCATCACGGCGAACGTTTTGTCGAGCGCTTCGATCCGATTTCTTTTGCGCGTCTGAGCGAGTCGCTGGACGCACACAATATCGCGCCGCAAGATATCGGCGTACCGACCACACTGGTCGCGGTACGCGAAGATTTACTGGTGCCGATCGAGCAGCTTCGCGAGTTCGCCACGCTGATCGCGGCGCCCTGCGAGCTGGTCGAAATCAGCTCGTTGTACGGCCATGACGCGTTCCTCAAGGAACAATCCCAAATCGGCGCGGTACTGCGCCGCGCCCTCGCAAACACCACCGTTGGAGAAGTTGCATGAGCCGTTTTGATCCCGCCACGATTGCCGCGCGAGCCGGAGTTGATATCGATACGGCGCACGGTGCGGTGATGCCGCCGATTTATCTTTCGACCAATTACAGCTTCGCCGGTTTCGGCAAAAAGCGCGCGTACGATTACACGCGCTCCGGCAATCCGACGCGCGATGTGCTGGCCGGTGCGCTGGCCGAACTCGAAGGCGGTGCGGGCGCGGTCATCACCGCATCCGGCATGGCTGCGATCACGCTGGTCACTGCGCAACTCGAGCGCGACGATCTGCTGGTGATTCCGCACGATTGTTACGGCGGCAGTTATCGTTTGTTCAAGGCGCAGGCGGCGCGCGGGCAATACCAACTCGCCATCGTCGAT
>JANXUW010000493.1 GCA_025351985.1 Pseudolysobacter sp. | reverse complement strand
TGGTTCTTCAGTTGCCTCTTGCTCTGGATTATTGCTTTCCCTCTTTATTTGGCCAAAAGAGGCGATTTCAAAAAAGCCCTGCTAGAAAAAAACCAAGCATGATACAGATACTCATTGCAGATGGATCGTGAGATGCGAATTTACAGATACATCGTTCGCCATGATGCCGGAACGGCACCAAATCCATTCGATGGCTGGTGCACGCTGGCGATCTGCAAGCCTGCTATTCGACGCACGGCGAGCGTGGGCGACTGGATCGTAGGTTTTCATGCCGCACCGGTCGAATGCGGCCATGTGCTTTATGCGATGCAAGTCAAGGAATCTATAGACGTGGCTGACTATTGGCGCGACGTGCGCTTCGACATGCGCAAACCATCAGCAACGAATCTGTGTCCCGACAACATCTACACGCCTGTGCGTCTGCGCGATGGCAGCGAAGTTCTGCAGCAAGTGCCGAACCGCGTGCATGACAAATCTTGCGTTGAGCGCGATCTCTCAGGCAAACGCGTTCTCGTCTCGCGCCGATTCTGGTATTTCGGCAAGCGTTCGATTGAAGCGGACAAACGCTTGATACAAGAGCTATTGCATCTTGCGCCGAAGACGCAGGGCCATGTCGTGGATGCGCATCGAAAGCCGGATGACATTGCTCTCCTGGAAAAATGGCTGAGCCAATTTCCTGGTGGCAGACAAGGAACGCCATCAGTATCAACAACCAATTGCGGCCCTTGCGTGCCGATCACCCATCACGCTGCGCTATCCTGCGTTGACTGACCCAAACAAGACCGATGCGTGAACGCGTTACATAGCAGGATTCCGACCGAGGATTTGCGCGCGCCGCAATCGTTGATATCTATCGTCTTGTGCTGGCTTCGCAATAGTGTCAACGACATTCTCCTTCGACCGCTCGCCGCCACCGTCTTCGCGGCGATCTATGTCTGGCTGCTTTTCCCCATCGCGCGGTTTTACTGGTTCGTGCCTGCAGGGCTGCGCTTCGCTGCGTTGGCTTTGCTTCCGCGGCGATACTGGCTATGGATTCTTGGCGGCGAATTCTATGCGCGCATTTTTGTGGCCGTGGTCGCGTGGAATCAGGGCAATTCGTTGATGGATTTATTGTGGTGCGTTGCGGGGCCGGCAGCGCTGGCGATCATTTTCTTCGCGCCACTGGCATCGGTTCCCGGCTCCATGTTGATGCGCTGGCGCTCAAGCAGCGGCGCGATGGCCAACATGTTGAGCACACCTGGCGGCATGGGTTGGATGCTTTTCGCATGCCTGATATGCGCCGCGGGCGAGACCATCGCGAATCTGTTGATTGTCTATGTCATCAACATTGAAAATCCCGGCATGGGCATCGTGCGTTTCACGCTCGGAAAATTAACCGGCGACTACATGGGCGTGATCGCGTTGGCGCCTGCGTTGTTCGCAATCCTGCTTGCGCGCGACAGCTCCCGAGCATATGCAAACTGGCGCAAGGAAACTTTGCTTTTGCTTGCATTCGCAGCAGCGTATGTCGTGGTCATGCGCACCGAGGTCGACGATGCGGTGTACGACTACATGCGCATTCTGATTTTGATTCCCACATTTGTTTTTGCGATCCGTCACGGCTGGCGCGCTGCTGCCTTGGCGCTGGCGTTGAGCAGTTGGCTGGTAACGCTGCTCCCTGCGCTGCATGCTCCCGATCCGTATCGCAATCTTTTCACGCAAATGTTGTTGGCGCTTTTTGGGAGCGTGTCACTATTGCTTGGCGCCGCACTCGATTCACAACGCGCCAGTCGAAACTCGCTGGCCGCACAGAACAACCAACTCGCACACGCCAACCGCGATCTGGATCGGCTCGGCATCGATCTGCGTGACGCCGCGCAGCGCAATTTGCGTCTTGAGGAAGAACAACGCCGGCGCATGGCCGCTGAACTGCACGACGAGCTCGGCCAGAATCTGACCGCGGTGCATACGCGTATCAAGCTCGCAGCAGATTGGTTGAATGCCGCGCAACTCGGCGACGTGACCACATCGATCTACGAAATTCTCGCGACCATGCGGCGCTCGGTGCACGGCTTGATGGATTCCTTGCGGCCACCCGCACTGGATGAATTCGGCCTCGTGCGCGCGTTGCGCGAAGGGCCGCTGCGCGATCTGGTCGAACAGGCCGGATTGCGTTATGTGTTCGCGCTCAACGGCGAACCCGCCTTGATCGCAGCGCTCGGCGAGGACACGCAAATCGCGGTGTGGCGCATCGTGCAGGAGGGTGCCACCAACGCCGTGCGTCACGCGCAGGGCACGCACTTCGACGCACGCCTGCGCATCGGCATTCGCGGCAAGATCTTGTTGCTGGTCATCAATCTGCGTGACGATGGTGTCGGCATCACGACAACACCAGATGCACGGCGCGGTTATGGCCTGCAAGGCATGCGCGACCGCGCGCTCGCGCTGGATGGCAAGATTCATATCGCGAGCAACGGCGATGGCACGCGCCTGCACGTATTACTGCGGCAGACGTTATAAAGCGACGCTATAATCCGTAGTCTGCCGGACTGGAATCACAACGTGGGCGACAACAATAACGTGTCGAAATCGAAAGCCGCTTGCGACATAGCGCAAGGTACACAAGCGCAACTTCTTGGCATGCCGCCGGCGCGATTCCTGCGCGACTACTGGCAGAAAAAACCGCTGCTGATTCGCGGCTCGTTGCCGGATTTCGTCAGCCCGATCACAGCCAACGACTTGGCCGGACTCGCGTGCGAGGAAATGGCGTTGTCGCGGCTAATCACGCATACGCCGAAGACCGATCGCTGGACCCTGCGCAACGGTCCGTTCGCCGAAGCTGACTTCGCAGCGCAGCCGAAATCGCATTGGACCTTGCTGGTGCAGGATGTCGATAAGTGGGATGCGAATATCGCCGCCCTGCTCGATCATTTCCGGTTTATTCCGGACTGGCGCATCGATGATGTGATGGTCAGTTATGCGGTCGATGGCGGATCGGTCGGCGCGCATGTCGATCAATACGATGTATTTCTGCTGCAGGCGACAGGAACACGTCGCTGGCAAATCAGTACCGCTGCGGATGCGCCGAAACAATTTCGCAGCGATACCGAACTCAAGTTGCTGACCGAATTCACTCCGACCGACGAATGGTTGCTGGAGCCCGGCGACATGCTTTATCTGCCACCGGGCGTGCCGCATCACGGCGTTGCTGAAGGCGAGTGCCTGACGTTCTCGATCGGGTTGCGCGCGCCATCGCACGCGGAACTTTTCAGCGATTTTGCCGAGTTCATCGCCGAGCGTTTGCCCGAAGAACAACGTTATACCGACAGCGATTTGAGCGCCGCACGTTTCCCCGGCGAAATCGATGCGTCGGCGCTGCAAAATGTGCAGAAAACGCTGGCCGCGCTCGGCAATGCCGATGAGGAACAATTGCGGACATGGTTCGGCCCGTTCATCACGCGCTATCGCAACGCTCATGCGCCGGCGCCGCGTCCGCGCGCGCTGAGCGATGCCGCGCTGCGCAAGCGTTTGCAGCAAGGTCATCGCTTGCAGCGCAATCCGTGGACGCGCCTCGCTTATGCCAAAGTCGGCAAGGCCGCCGAGTTGTACGCGAGCGGCGATACGTACGCTTGTTCGCTGGTCCTGGCACGCTTGCTTACTGCAACACGCGAGATCCAAGCATCGGTATTGTTGCAACTCGCTCAGGACGAACTCGATACTGTGCGTTGCCTGTTGAATGCGGGACATTTTGGAATCAGTGCATGACCGATCAACCGACCCGAATCACGCCCGAATCTTCTGCCGCCAAAACGATAGCCACGGACTTCAGTGTCGAACACGCCGCATGGGATCGTGATCTCGCCGATCTGCGTGAAGTTCGCGAAGAAGTATTCGTGATCGAGCAGCAGGTATCGCGCGAAGAAGAATGGGACGAGCTCGATGCGCTCAGTCACCACGTGCTGGCGCGCGCAAATGACGGCACACCGATCGGCACCGGACGGCTCACGCCGGAACGCAAGATCGGACGCATGGCGGTGCGCAAGCCGTGGCGCGGCAAACAGGTGGGCGCGGCGTTGCTGCGCACGCTGGTCGAGCGCGCGCGCGAACTTGGTTACACCGAAGTGGAGCTGCATTCGCAAGTCAGCGCGATCGGCTTTTACGAGGCTTTTGGTTTCGAAAGTTACGGCGAGGAATTTGTCGAGGCGAATATCCGCCACCGACATATGCGCCTCGCGCTGGCGCCGATGAAGGCACCCGAACGGGCGTCCCCCGCTCCCGCTCCGGAAAATCAGGACCTTCACACGACTACACGCGACGAAACGATCGCGGCGTTTCTCGCGCTGCTGCATGGCGCGGCACGCGATATTGCGATCTGCAGCCGCGAACTCGATCCGGGCCTGCTCGACCACACCGATGTTCTTGCCGCGCTCCAGCATATCGCTACGCAAGGCCGCGGCTCGCGCGTGCGCATTCTCGTGCGTGATCCCGACCGCGCCGTGCACGACGGCAACCGCTTGATCGCATTGGCGCAGCGGCTTTCGAGCGTGTTCGAGATCCGCGTGCCGGAGTTCGATGAAGACCGCCACTACACGTCAGCGTTCATCCTGACCGATCGATCGGGTTATCTGTTTCGGCCGGACGCACTCCGCTACGACGGCGAAGGCGGCAGCTACGCACCCGGCCGACATCGCCAGTTGCTGAGCTATTTCGAGCAAGTCTGGGAGCGCGCGCGCGGCGCCGATGAGCTGCGCCAGTTGAGTTTGTAGACAAAGGTCGCACATCGATTCGGTGATCGAATTGTCTGCGAACAGGCGCGCCGCGTGAATCCTGCCCAAATCACCACGGATTTTATTGCTGCAATGCCGCAGCTTGCGCGTATAATTTGCGGGTTTTAATCTGCACGAATTGTTTTGTGCCGGACCGTCAATCCCATCGGGCGTGCGTTAGCGCGCCTCTCAACTTCGGTAAGCCAGCGTGAGCGCCAACCCCAGCCTGCTTCAACAGTTCGCCCAATCCTCGCAACTCTCAGGCGGCAACGCCGCGTTTATCGAGGGCTTGTACGAAAATTACCTGCAGGACACCAGCAGTGTTTCGCCGGAGTGGAAAACCTACTTCGATACGTTTCGCGGACGCGAAGCCGGTGACGTGCCGCACTCGGTGGTAATCGCGGGTATCGAGGAAGCGCAAAAGCGCAATCGCAATGTGCACGCCCAGGCCGCCGTGCCGGCCAGCGAGCAGGATGCGCAGAAACAGGCGAACGTGTTGCGTCTGGTCACGGCTTATCGATCACGCGGCCATCTGGCGGCGAATCTCGATCCGCTCGGTCTTGCCGCAAAACAACCGGCACCCGATCTGGAGCTTGCGTTCCACGGCCTGACCGATGCCGACCTCAACACCGAATTCAATACCGCGGCCCAGGCTGGCTCGCGCCGACTCAAGCTGAAGGATTTGCTCGCGCTGCTCAAGGCAACTTACGCCAGCACGATCGGTGCGGAATTCATGCATATCTCGGACGCCGAACAACGGCGCTGGGTGCATGAAAAAATGGAGGCCACCGGTGGCAAGTTCCCGTTCAGCGCCGAGCAGAAAAAACACATCCTCGCGCAATTGACCGCCGCCGATGGGCTTGAACGTTACTTGCACACCCGTTATGTCGGCCAGAAGCGTTTTTCGCTAGAGGGCGGCGACAGCCTCATTCCGATGCTGGACGACATCATCCAGCGCGGTGGTGCGAATGGCGCCAAGGAAATGGTCATCGGCATGGCGCATCGCGGTCGCCTCAACGTGCTGGTCAATACCTTCGGCAAACCGCCGCACCAGTTGTTCGACGAGTTCGAAGGCAAGTTCGCGCACGACGATGATCCGGCGCATTCCGGTGACGTCAAATACCACATGGGTTTCAGCTCGGACATCCAAACCGCGGGCGGTGCCGTGCATCTGGCGATGGGTTTCAATCCGTCGCATCTGGAGATCATCAACCCGGTCGTCGCCGGCAGCGTGCGTGCGCGACAGAACCGGCGCAAGGACAAGAGTCACGACCAGGTGATTGCGATTCTGATCCACGGTGACGCCG
>JANXUW010000446.1 GCA_025351985.1 Pseudolysobacter sp. | reverse complement strand
GTCGGAAGGAATCCGGCCGCGTTGATGCGGCGCTACTGGCCCGAGCTGAACACGCTGCGTGCGCGGGGCGTGACCTGGCAGACGATCGCGGAGAACTTGCAACCCCACGGTATTCCGTTCACGGCCGCGCAACTGCGGGCGGCATTTCGGTACGAGCGCGTGTTGATCGCGGCCAGGCCCAGCTTGCGTCGAGAAACGACGTTGGTCGAGAAGACCTCGCCCGGCATCGAGCGATTGCTGGCGCAAAGTACGGACGTCGAATGAAGATCCATCCGCCCTCGTATTTGATTCGTTCCATGGAGCCCTGTTGGAAATGTGCCCTGCCCCAGCCGGTCATAGCATTAGGCCCGGCCGCGTCACCGATAATGCGTTGCCCGCCGCCTGCCCCCGCCCTGTCTCCACTCGCTGCACCGGCAGAGCGGGGTTAAGCCAAAGCCTACAAAGTGCAGGTGAGAGGTCGAATAGAGGGGATAGGTGTAAGTGAGAGGTCGAATTCTGGGCGAAGGCGCGGCGTGATGCCGGTATGCCGTATGCCGTATGCCGTATGCCGGAAATAGTCCAGCACATCGCCAGCCAGGCGCAACGTGATCTGTGCCTTGTTCTCGATGGATAACGGCATGCCCGGCCGCGTGCACTCGGCATCCGGCGCACCGCAGGATATCGTTGTCGTCGATCGCTTGTCCGTCAAAACCCTGAGCGATTCACTTCCCGTTGTGGCGCCACCGTTTTTCATACACGTATTCGTCCACCTTCTGAGCAAATAGTCATGCCGCTAACTCACGATGACCTGGTTATTGCCCTCGATGCGCTGCAGGCGGAGTTACCGTCAATGATCGAGGAGTACGCCGATACCGGCGATTTCTGGAACGCGTTTGCGGGCCGGGCCGACGCTATAGAAGCAGGCGACGAGACGGCTTACCTCAATGCACGCATCGACGCGATGCTGCTCGCTCAAGGCGTCGCACCAGAGCCGTTCACTCGCACCACAACCGATTTGACGGCGATGGTAGATCTACTGGAAGCCGACATACCGCGCATTCGCGCGAAGCACGAGAACGAAGGCGGGTTTTGGTGCGAATTCGACGCACGCGCGGATCGCCTCGAAGATTCAGCCGATCCGAGCGATCAGCCCGCACTTCGCCAGCGGATCGAATCGATGCTCATCGCAAATAACCTCAAGCCTGAGAACGATGTTCCCTGCGAAGGATGATAGAAAATTGCCCTGGTTTTGGCTCAGCGCCACTGTGACCCCATTTACCTTTATCGGGGCACGCCCACTTTAGGCCCACTCCCTGGGCGACACCGGCGAGGCGCGATAGTCATCAATCCAGTCGATCAGGTATTCCCGCATTTCGGCGCGCGTGTTTGCCGGTGTTTCGGGATAGTCCGCCAGCGCGAGCGCAAGCATTTGCTCGGCGAGGCCCGCTGACCCAAGCGATACGTCATCCATCAGCGGCAACCAATCGCCGCCTGCCGGCAAGTGACTGTGGGTGAAGTTGCCGCTCCGCCGATCCAGCGGATACCATGGTCGCATGTGCGGACGCTATGCCATGTAGGGCCCGGTCATCATCACTCGCGAGATGCAGGATGTGCTCGACGTTTGGCATCTGGATCTGGAAAGCGAACTCAATCAGCGCGAGGATCGGTTCAACATCGCACCGACGATGAAATCGCCGGTCATCGCCCTGCTCGATGAAAAGCCCAAGGTGGAGGTTATGCGTTGGGGGCTGGTGCCGAGCTGGTCAAAAGACCTGAAAATCGGCGCGAAGACGATCAACGCACGCGCCGAAACGGTCCAGACCAAACCCGCGTTTCGAAGCGCGTTCAAGACCCGGCGCTGTCTCGTGCCGGCGTCCGGATATTTCGAGTGGCAGGGCGAAACGCCGCACAAGCAGCCGTATTTCATCAAAGCCCCGGATAGCAGATTGCTGCTTTTCGCGGGCTTGTGGGAGTCGTGGAAACCGCAGGATGCTGAAGAGTGGATGCACACCTACACGGTTATCACAGGACTGCCGGGCAAAGTCAGCGGCAACATCCACGATCGGCAACCGGTCATCCTGCAGCCGGACGCTTGGGACGCGTGGCTGTGTGTGGGGCCGAATGACGCGAGAAAGCTACTTGACGATACGCCCGAGGCCGAGCTGGGGTATTACCCCGTCTCCAAAGCAGTAGGCACGCCGCGCAATCAGGACGCAGAGCTGGTCGAACCCATCACTCTCTGATCGCATCCTTTGCGACCGGTGCGGTGCTAAACTTGATTTCCGTGTCAGAAATCAAGCGAGTGCCCCATGTCCTCCCCCCTATCCCACGGTGGCGCGCGTTCCGGTGCCGGACGCAAGCCTGCGGCCGAACCCACCCGTACTGTTCGCGTACCTGACAGCCAAGTACCGGCGGTTGCCGATTTCCTCGCCGCGTATCGAGAGCGTCGGCCGTTGGAGGATGAAGGGGTGCGCGCCGCGCGACCGCGTTTGACCGTTCCCGGAGCGTATCGACCGCGTGTACACCTGATGGGTTATCAGGTATCCGCGGGATTTCCGAGTCCCGCTGACGACTACTTGGAGGAAGTGATCGACCTCAACACCTACCTGATCAAGCAAGGCCACGAAGCGTGCACGTTTGTCGTGCGCGCTGATGGCTGGTCGATGATCGGTTGCGGGATCCACGACGGCGACGAGTTGCTGGTCGATCGCGGCATCGATGCAAAAGATGGTCATGTCGTCGTCGCGGCGATCAACGGCGAATTGCTGGTCAAACGCTTGCGTCGAC
>JANXUW010000443.1 GCA_025351985.1 Pseudolysobacter sp. | reverse complement strand
CGGCGTCAGCACCACCGAGGCGAATATGCCGCTCGACGATCCGTACCAGAGCGGTTTTTATCGCCGCTTCCGCAGTCTTGTGGCGTGGTGCGTGAGTTATCGCAAGACCGTGATCCTGGTCACTGTGCTGACCTTCGTTTTGTCGCTGGTCGGCTTCGGTTTTGTGCAGCAACAATTTTTCCCGGATTCGACGCGCACCGAATTGCTGGTCGATCTGAAACTCGCCGAAGGCGTGTCGCTGACCGCTACCGCCGAGCAGGTGAAGAAGCTTGAAGCATGGCTGGCGAAACGTCCCGAGCTTGAAAATTCGGTGGCGTACGTCGGCTCCGGTTCGCCGCGTTTTTATCTGTCGCTCGATCAGCAACTCACGCAGGCGAGCTTTGCCGAATTCGTGCTGCTCACGCGCAGCCAGGAGGATCGCGAACACCTGCGCAGCGATCTGCTGAAACTTTTCGAGCAGGATTATCCCGAGCTGCGCGCGCGCATCGTGCGTCTGGAAAACGGCCCGCCGGTCGGTTATCCATTGCAGTTCCGCGTATCCGGCGAAGACGTGCAAACTGCGCGCGGCATCGCGCGTCAAGTGGCCGAGGTGATACGCCAGAACACGCATACGCGCAACGTCAATCTGGACTGGGAGGAACCGAGCAAGGTCGTGCGTCTGGTGATCGATCAGGAGCGCGCGCGCGTGCTCGGTGTGAGTTCGCAGGATCTGTCGAATTTCCTGCAGAGCTCGTTGTCGGGCGTGCCGATCAGCGAATTCCGCGAACGCGATCAACTCATCCAGGTGCTGCTGCGCGGCCCGGCCGAGGAACGCGCACAACTGTCGTTGCTGTCCAGCCTCGCGGTGCCGACCAGTAACGGCAAACCGGTACCGCTGGCGCAGATCGCGAACATCGAATACGGCTTCGAGGAAGGCATCATCTGGAAGCGCAATCGCCTGCCCACGGTCACCGTGCGCGGCGATACCGACGGCGTGTTGCAACCGCCGACGGTCACAGCGCAGATCGAGCCGATGCTGGAAAAAATTCGTGCGTCGTTGCCGACTGGTTACCTGCTCGAAACCGGCGGCACGGTGGAAGAATCGGCCAAGGGCCAGAGCTCGGTGAACGCTGGCGTCCCGCTGTTCCTGCTCGTGGTTTTCACCGTGCTGATGATCCAGCTCAAGAGTCTGCAACGCGTGCTGCTGGTAGTGCTCACCGCCCCGCTCGGCCTGATCGGCGTGACGTTGTTTCTGCTGATCTTCAACGTGCCATTCGGGTTTGTCGCGATGCTCGGCACGATCGCGCTGTTCGGCATGATCATGCGCAACTCGGTGATCCTGGTCGATCAGATCGAGCAGGATATCGCGCTCGGTCACGAGCCGTGGAACGCGGTGATCGATGCGACGGTGCGGCGTTTCCGCCCGATCGTGCTCACCGCACTCGCGGCGATCCTGGCAATGATTCCGCTCGCGCGCAGCGCATTCTTCGGACCGATGGCGGTCGCGATCATGGGTGGATTGCTGGTCGCTACCGCGCTGACTTTGCTGTTCCTGCCGGCGTTGTATGCGGCGTGGTTTCGCGTGCCGCCGCCGCACCCGCGCGACGAGCAACATTTGCTTACAAAAATGATTCCAAAGGTGCATTGAAATGCTTGTTGTTCACCCTGATTTAACATCAATCGCGCCGCAGCGAGTGGCTGTCTTGCGCGTCAGCGCTTCAACTTCTCCACCGTCGCCAGGGAATCTACCCATCATGGGATCCGCCTATCCGCTCGCTCTGAGCGAAAACTACAAACAGGCGCAACGCGCCTTTGCCGCACTGCTCGAAAACCACACCGATTTCGATCTGCACGCCGATATGCAGCAGCTCGCTGCCGAGCGCAGCCTGTACCGCCTCAGCCGCGGCGAACTCGGCACCCTCGCGCGCTGGCTCGGCTGGCAGATGGTGGTACGCACGCGCGCCGCGCAACGTATCGGCATGAGCGTTTTATCGACGGTCAATGCGCGGCTGGAAAATGCGGTCGAGCGCGAACTCACGCGCTTGCCGCTGGCGCAGACCGTGCGCAGCTCGATACCGATGCGCCTGAGCGCATAAAAGTTGCAATGACTTCCGGCACTTTGGCAAACCCGCGCGACAAGCGACCTTAAGCGCCACTGGGCAAAGCCCGCAACGCGTTTCGCGACGGCCTGAATACCGAGAGCAGGCATGGTCGCTGCAGCGATGCAACCAAACCGCGAGAGGATGCATCCATACACCGGATGCCGTTTGTTTCAACGTCGAGTTGCCCAGAGTCGGGCGTGGCTCTATGCTTTTAAGCCTTTTTGCCCTGGCTGGAATTCAACCGCATGTCCATGAACATTGAATTGGCGCGTTTCAACATGGTCGAGCAGCAAGTGCGGCCGTGGGAAGTTCTCGATGCGCGCGTGCTCGCCGTGCTCGCCGCGATGAAACGCGAAGACTACGTCGCGCCCGAACATCGCAATCTCGCGTTCGCCGATCTGTGCCTGCCGCTGGCGCATGGTGAGGTGATGCTGAAACCCGTGCTCGAAGGCCGCTTGTTGCAGGCGCTGGCGCTCGCCGGCAACGAGAGCGTGCTGGAAATCGGCACCGGTTCGGGTTTCGTCACCGCGTGTCTGGCCATGCTCGCAGACTCCGTGGTGAGCATCGAGCAGCATGCCGATCTCGCCGCCACCGCGCGCGCGCGGCTGGATCAACAAGGCATCGCCAACGTCAGCATCGAAACTGCCGAAGCGGTGCTGGGTTTCGATCCGCAGCGCCAGTTCGATGCAGTGGTCGTGACCGGCGCCGTATCGACCGTGCCGCAGCGTTTTCGCGACTGGGTCAAACCGGGTGGACGTCTGTTCGCGATCGTCGGCCAATCGCCGGTGCAACAGGCGATGTTGTACACGCGCATCGATGCACAGCAATGGAGCGAAGAAAGTTTGCTCGAAACCGATATTCCCTATCTCACCAATGCCGCGCCGCCAAAACGCTTTACGCTGTAAAGCCCAGGCTCGGCAGCAATCCACTGCCATCAGGATGAAACCCGACATGTTCAAACGACTGCGCCTCCAACCGCTCACTCTGGCCCTGCTGTGCGCCAGCCTGCCTGGCTTCGCCGCCGCCGAAGATCTGCTGCAGGTGTACCAGATTGCGCGCAGCGCCGATCCGACCCTCGCCACGGTCGAGGCGCAAAAACGCAGCGTCGGTGAGGGTGTGGCGCAAGCACGTTCGGCGTTGTTGCCGCAGATCATCGGCAGCGCCGGTATTTTGCGCGACGATAGCAGCCAGAGCACGGCGGGTTTGAGCGTGATCAACGGCCAGGTCGGCACCGGCCTTTTCGGCTCGAATGCACTCACTTACAGTCGCCGATATCAGCTGCAAGCCAGTCAGACCTTGTTCGATTTCAGCAAGTTTTCGCAACTGCGCGCCAGCCATGCCAGCGCCGAGGCCGGCGAGAGCAATTACACCGCCGCCGAGCAAGGTTTGATCCTGCGCGTTGCCACGAATTATTTTGCCGTACTGACTTCGGAAGATGCATTGCTGTTCGCCCAAGCCAACGAAAAAGCGCTCGCGCGCCAGCTCGATCAGGCCGAGCAGCGTTTTGAAGTTGGTTTGTCGGCAATCACCGACGTGCACGACGCGCGCGCCAAACACGACTCCGCCGTGGCCGGCACCATTGACGCGAAAAATGCCGTCGACGACGCGCGCGAAGCCTTGACCGAAATCATCGCCAAGCCGATCGGCGATCTGAAACATCTGCGCGACAACTTGCCGATGGACGCGCCGACACCGAGCGATCCCGAGGCATGGGTCGCGCTCGCGCTGAAACAAAACCCGGCGCTGGCGTCGAGCCAGCACAGTGTGGACGCCGCCGAATTTTCGATCCAGACCCAGCGCTCCGGCCATCTGCCGACGTTGAATGCCTCGTTCACACGTTCGCTTGCGCCGAGCTGGGGCGATGGCAGCCAGTACGATTCCACCGGCGGTTTTTCCGGCCACAGCAACGGACTGAGCGGCGATACCAGCGTCGGTGTCACCTTGAACATTCCGATCTTCAGCGGCGGCCTCACCTCATCGCGCGTGCGTCAGTCGATCGCCGAACGCGATACCGCGCAGGATCAATTCGAAACCCAGCGCCGTACCGTCGTGCATCAAACCCGCACGGCGTACCGTTCGGTGGTCGCCGGCATCAGCGAGGTGCAGGCGCGCAAGCAGGCGGTGGTTTCGGCGCAGAGCGCACTCGATGCAACCCGCGCGGGTTTCGAGGTCGGCACCCGCACCATCGTCGATGTGTTGTTGAGCCAGCAAGGCCTGTTGCAGGCACAGAGTGATTATTCGCAAGCGCGCCACGGCTTTGTCATCAACGGCCTGCGACTCAAGGATTCCGCCGGCAGCATCGCGCCGAAAGATCTCGAAGCGGTGAACTCGCTGCTCGAATGATCCAACCTGCAATGCGCCGGATGCTATTCTCTGCTGGCTAACAATCAGCAACCCGCCACGTAATCGCGGGTTGGATAGCGGTGATCAGCAGAACTGGGGGGCAGCAAATATGCCACGCGACGTATTTCGGTCGATCGTTACCGGGATGGTTTTTCTGTTGCCTTCCTGCACGGCAAATGCCAGCGCCGCGGATTCTGGAATAAGCGATGCCAGCGAACCGACCACGCTGCTGGAAAAAGTCACTGTCACGGCGCAGAAGCGGGAGGAAGATTCCCAGGATGTGGGCGTCGCGATTTCAGTGATCTCCGGGAATAGCCTTGCCGGCAAGGCGATCAGCAACGTCAATGATCTGCAATACGCCACACCGAGCCTGGAGGTCGAGCCCGCGTTCGGTTCGAGCCAGCCCCAGTTCCGCCTGCGCGGTGTCGGCTTCGTCGATTACATGGCCAACAACACTTCGCCGGTCGAAGTCACCGTCGATGGCGTCGCCTACGCCTTTCCGATCCAGACCCAGGGCCTGCTGTTCGATCTGGATCGCGTCGAAGTGCTGCGCGGACCGCAAGGCACCTTGTACGGCCTCAATACCACCGGCGGCGCGATCAACTTCATCACGCGTCAGCCGACCAGCGAAACGCACGCCGGATTTCGCCTCGATTACGGCCGCGACGATGCGCTGAATGCGGAAGGCTACGTGTCCGGCGCGCTCGGTGACGCGCTGCGCGGACGTGTCGCCATCGCCACGACGCAAGGCGGTGCATGGCAGCACAATCGCCTCACCGGCGAAAGCCTCGGCGACAACGACAACCTCGCCCTGCGTGCGCAACTCGACTGGGATGCGACGCCATGGCTGAGCGTGCACGGCAGCGTCCACTCCGCCGTGGACAAATCCGACGAAGAAGGCCTGTATCTGTTCTCGCCATTCCAGCCCGCCGGCGGCGAACCGCGCATTCCGGCCGACAGCGATCACAGCGCTACCGGCTGGGGACTGCGACCGGCGTTCGCGGCACTTGTCGGATTGCCGGCGGACGCCAAGCCGAGTCGCAACAATCGCAACGACGGCATCGACCTGCACGCGGTGGCCGATTTTTCCGCCATGCAGCTGACCAGCATCACCGCAATCAATACCTTGCTGCGCCGCGAATACGGCGACTACGACGCGAGCCAATA
>JANXUW010000437.1 GCA_025351985.1 Pseudolysobacter sp. | reverse complement strand
ATTCCAGCGCAGGCTGGAATGACGGGCTCTGATGTTTTCGCGATCCGAGAGACCGCTACAAAATATACCGACTCAGATCTTCGTTTTCGGCAAGACTCGCGAGATGTTTGTCGACATATGCCGCATCGATCGTGTGTGTATCGCCGCTGCGATCCGGCGCCTCGAACGATAACGTGTCGAGCAGGCGTTCGAGCACGGTATGCAGACGTCGTGCGCCGATATTCTCGGTGCGCTCGTTGACTTGAAACGCGATTTCGGCGAGCCGGCGCACACCGTCGTCACTGAAATTGAGCGTGACGCCTTCGGTCGCGAGCAACGCGCTGTATTGGCGCGTTAATGCATTATGCGGCTCGCTGAGGATGCGCCGGAAATCGTCGACGGTCAGCGCGCTGAGTTCGACTCGGATCGGAAAACGTCCCTGCAATTCGGGAATCAGATCCGACGGTTTGGCGATATGAAACGCGCCCGAGGCGATGAACAAAATATGGTCGGTCTTGACGATACCGTATTTGGTCGAGACCGCCGAACCTTCGACCAGTGGCAACAGATCGCGCTGCACGCCTTCGCGCGAAACGCCCGCACCGCCCCACTCCGAGCGCTGGCAGACCTTGTCGATTTCATCGATGAAAACGATGCCGTTCTGCTCGCACGCGTGCATCGCCTGCTGCTTGATTTCTTCCTCGTCGATGAGCTTGCCGGCCTCTTCCTCGACCAGCACGCTGCGCGCGAGTTTGACCGGCATGCGCCTTTGCTGGGTTTTGCCGCTGCCCATCGACTGGAACATGCCGCGCAGTTGCGAGGCCATTTCTTCCATGCCGGGCGGCGTCTGAATTTCGACGCCGACATTCATCTGCACGTCGAACTCCAGCTCGCGCTCGTCGAGCTCGCCGGCGCGCAATTGCTTGCGCAGTTTCTGCCGTGTTTCGCTATCGCGTGTGTCGGCCTGCAGCGGTTCGTTGGCGAAACCCGGCGCGTTGCGGCACGGTAGCAGCAAGTCGAGAATGCGTTCTTCCGCGGCTTCTTCGGCGTGGCTGCGGATGCGTGACTTGGCGCGTTCGCGCGTCATCTTGAGCGCCGCATCGGCGAGATCGCGGATGATCGATTCGACATCCTTGCCGACGTAACCGACCTCGGTGAACTTGGTCGCCTCGACCTTGATGAACGGCGCGTTCGCAAGTGCCGCGAGACGCCGCGCGATCTCGGTTTTGCCGACGCCGGTCGGGCCGATCATGAGGATATTTTTCGGCGTGACTTCGTCGCGCAGCGCGGGTTCGAGCTGCATGCGCCGCCAGCGATTGCGCAGCGCGATCGCGACAGCACGCTTGGCCGGATTCTGGCCGATTATGAAGCGATCCAGTTCCTGGACGATTTCGCGGGGAGTCATTTCAGACATTTTCTGTTCCGTGATTTTCATCGATCGCGCGCACGAGCCGCGCAGCACTTTCAGCGCGACTCGCCACGCCGATCAAAGCTCTTCGATGGTGATGTTGTGATTGGTATAGATGCAGATGTCGGCCGCGATGCCGAGCGCTTTTTCGACGATGCCGCGCGCATCGAGATCGCTGTTTTCGAGCAGCGCTTTCGCCGCGGCCTGCGCGTACGGCCCACCCGAGCCGATCGCGATCACGCCGTTCTCGGGTTCGAGCACATCGCCGTTGCCGGAGATGATCAGCGAGCTGCTGTGATCGGCCACCGCAAGCAGCGCTTCGAGCCGGCCGAGACGGCGATCGGTGCGCCAGTCCTTGGCCAGTTCGACCGCCGCGCGCACGAGTTGGCCGCCGTGTTTTTCGAGCTTGGTTTCGAACAATTCGAACAACGTGAACGCATCCGCGGTGGCACCGGCGAAACCCGCGAGGATGTCGCCCTTGCCAAGACGTCGCACCTTGCGCGCGTTCGCTTTCATCACGGTGTGGCCGAGTGTGACCTGGCCGTCGCCACCGATCACGACCTTGCCGTTCTTGCGTACCGAAACAATCGTCGTGCCGTGAAACTGTTGCATGTTCTGGCCTTTGTGCGTGCGCAGAAAAACTGTGTTGCGATTCGAACGTTGCCGCGATGTGCAGCGCAATTAAAGATGTTATGGGCGCTTGCGGCAAAAACAAGTCGACGTATTTCGCGTCGGTTCAATCCTTGGATTTGCGCTTTGCGCGTGGATGCGCGGCGTCGTAAACCCGGGCGAGATATTGATAATCGAGATGCGTATAAATCTGCGTCGTGCTGATGTCGGCGTGGCCGAGCATGTCCTGCACCGAGCGCAGGTCGCCCGAGGATTCGAGCATATGACTCGCGAACGAATGGCGCAGCAGATGCGGATACACGCGCTTCTGG
>JANXUW010000430.1 GCA_025351985.1 Pseudolysobacter sp. | reverse complement strand
TGGGTATTTTTCCAATCGCCGTAGTCCGGTGGCAAGTCGCGCCATGGTGCGCCGGTGCGCAGAATCCACAGTACGGCGTTGAGAAATCGTCGATTGTCTTCGCCGATACCGCCCCATTTGCCTCTTTGCCCGGGCAGGTGCGGCGAGAGTACTTCCCAAGCGCGGTCGGAGAGGTCGTGACGATGATACGCTGCGGTAGGCATGGCTCAATGATGGCGAATTTGTTCGCCATCATCGCATATTTAACATCTTGTGACGACACTACCTAGAGTTCGGGCGGAAATTTTTGTCATCGCCATCCATCCTGCCGCAGGAATCAAGACATGAATATTCATCTGGCCCTTACACCACTCATCTCGCTGATCGCCGGCATCCTGATCCTGCTGGTGCCGCGCCTGCTCAATTACATCGTGGCGATCTATCTGATCATCATCGGCCTGGTCGGACTCGGCGGCCTGCATATCTGACCGGCTTGCGGCGCGGTGCGGATGCATCGGCGTTTGCCGTGATTTACCGCGCCCCAACCCGCCTGCGAATCCGCCCGACTGGAATATTTGCACTAGGTCGGCACCCTACCATCGCCTAGCTGGCTTAGCACCGCGCTGCGCCGTACCATGGTGCACAACCGGCAGGCTGCCACCGCCCATAACGCATGCAATCACTCATCACAGCTTCCACCACCGTGTTCGCGAACCGTGCATAAGGAAACTGATCCATGCAGCATATGAGTGGGCTCGATTCGCTGTTCCTGCATATCGAAACGCGCGAAACGCCGATGCATGTCGGCAGCCTCAATCTGGTCGAACTGCCATCGGGATATGACGCCAGCCGTTATGCGCAGGCGGTGAAGCAGCACATCACTTCGCGCATGCATCTGGCGCCGGTGTTCCGCCGCCGCCTAGCGAGCGTGGCGCTGGATCTGGCCAACCCGATCTGGGTCGAGGCCGATGCGGATATCGATCATCACGTGCAGCGCCTGCAGCTGCCCAAGCCGGGCTCGATGTCGCAGCTCGAACAGCTCGTGGCAGATTTGCACAGCGAGTTGCTCGATCGCGATCGCCCGTTGTGGCGCGCGTATGTGATCGAAGGTTTGTCGAGCGGACACATCGGTTTTTACGCCAAGGTGCATCATGCCGCGGTGGATGGCCAGGCCGGTGTTGCGCTGGCGCAGGCGTTGCTGGATGTCACGCCGGAGCCGCGCAATATCAAGGCACCGCCTGCGGAACTGGCAAAAAAAATGCCGCGCAAGCGCACCTTGTTCGGCGCCGCCTTCGGCAACGTGATCGCGCAATACGCCAAGGCGATTCGCGCCGTGCCGGAAGCCGTGCGCACGGTATCCAGCCTGATTACCTCGCCGCGCAGCAGCGGCATCGGTGCGCTGAGCGGTTATGCGCTCGGGCCGAAAACGCCGTTGAATGTCGCGATCGGTGTGGCGCGTTGTTTCGCCACCGCCAGCATTCCTCTGGCCGATGCCAAACAGCTCGGCAAATTGCTGAATGCCACACTCAACGATATCGTGCTGGCAACCTGCAGCGGCGCGCTGCGCCAGTATCTGAGCGATCACGATGCGCTGCCGGCCAAACCGCTGATCGCCGCGGTGCCGGTGTCGTTGCGCGATGCCGGCAACACGCAGGCCAGCAATCAGGTCAGCATGCTGTTTTCGAGCCTCGCCACCGATATCGCCGATCCGCTGCAACGCCTGCATGCGATCCGCGCGGCGATCGACAATTCCAAGACACTCAGCGGCAGCATGAAGTCGGTGATCCCGACCGATTTCCCGTCGCTCGGCATCCCGTGGCTGTTCTCGCTGCTGGCCAAATTGTACGGCAAGACCAAACTCGCCAGCCGCATTCCGCCGATCGCAAACGTGATCATTTCCAACGTGCCGGGTCCGCCGTTTGCGCTGTATCTGGCCGGCGGACGTTTCCTGAATTATTTCCCGGTATCGATTCCGATCCACGGCCTCGCGCTCAACATCACCGTGCAGAGTTACAACGGCGCGCTGGATTTCGGCTTGATCGCCGGAGCCGCCGCCGTGCCGGACGTGCGCGAGCTGGCGCGGTATTTGCTGGAAGCATTCAACGAATTGAAGATGGCCGCGTTGCGGGCTGATGAAGTTCCCGCGCCAGCGGTGAAAGCCGTGCAGATTGCGAAACGCAAACCGGCGATCGTGAAAAAAACCACGGTCGCTAAAAAATCGGCGACAAAATCTGCAACGAAATCGAAGATAACCAAATCGAATCCGGTCAAGAAACAAGCACCGTCGAAAATTGCCAATAAATCCAAGCCCGCGGCAAAACCAGCGCCGCGCAAACGCACAACCAAATCCGCCGCAAAATGACCAGCCGATCAACCACAAAAACCAAGCCTCGCATGAATCCGAATCTTTCCGCTGCCGATCTCGCCCAAGCTCCGTCATGGTGGTTGCTGGCGCTGGAATCACGTGCTCCGTTCGAGCTCGGCGCGAGCATTCTCGCGAGTCCGCTACTCCACTACGCAGCCCGCGGCGACGGCCATCCGGTGATGGTGTTGCCGGGTCTGGCGGCGGGCGATCTCACCACGCTGCCGCTGCGCCAGTTCCTGCAGGATCGCGGTTTCAAACCGTACGGCTGGGAACTCGGGCCGAACTACGGACCGCGCGAAGGTGTGCTCGAATCGTGCATTGCGCGCCTGCGCGAACTGCGACGCGAACACGGCTGCAAGGTCAGCCTGGTCGGCTGGAGTCTCGGCGGTGTCTACGCGCGCGAACTCGCAAAAATGCTCAGCGAAGATGTGCGCGATGTGATCACTCTCGGGTCACCGTTCACCGGCAATCCGCGTGCGAGCAATGCGTGGCGGTTGTTCGAATTTGCCAGCGGCAAAAAAGTCGGCGATGCGAAACTGCACGAGCAGATCAAACGCACGCCGCCGGTGCCGACGACATCAATCTACAGCCGCACCGACGGCATCGTTGCATGGCAATGCAGCCTCGAAAAAAGCACCGCGCGCAGCGAAAGTATCGAAGTGGTCGCGAGTCATGTCGGCCTCGGCATGAATCCCGCCGCGTTTTATGCGATTGCCGATCGACTCGCGCAGCCGGAAGGCGAATGGAAACCGTTCCATCGCGATGGCTGGCGACGCTGGGCGTTTCCCGATCCGGATCGTCCGGCTTGATCGTTTGCTTGCGCTAACGCATTAATACACTGCAACGACAGTCGGGCGCGGCCCACTCGACGGAGATCGCCATGCCCCAAGTCAACGCCAACGGCGCGTTGTTCGAAGTCGAAACAATCGGCAAACGCAGCGATCCCGCACTGCTGCTGATCATGGGCCTCGGCATGCAGCTCGCGTCGTGGCCCGACGAATTCTGCACCGCGCTCGCCGATGCGGGTTATTTCGTGATCCGCTTCGACAATCGCGACAGCGGCCTTTCGGTAAAGACCAAGTCACGCGTCAACATGCTGACCGCAACCTTGCGTTATGTGCTGCACATGCGCGTGCCGGCAGCGTACAAACTCGATGACATGGCAGCGGACAGCATCGGCATTCTCGATGCGCTCGGCATCAAGGCAGCGCATGTGCTAGGCGCGTCGATGGGCGGCATGATCGCGCAGCAGATCGCGGCGAATTATCCCGATCGTGTGTTGAGCCTGATTTCGATCATGTCATCCAGCGGCGCAAGAAACCTGCCGCGCCCGACGCCCGCCGCATCGCGTGTGCTGCTGTCGCGGCCTCCGCGTCGCGCGAATTTCGAAAAGGTCGTGGATCATTATGTGCACCTGTTCGAAGTCATCGGCAGCCCGGGCTTTCGCATGCCCGAAACCGAGCTGCGACCGCGCCTCGAAAAAGTGCTCAAGCGCGCGTATTACCCCGGCGGCGCAGCGCGACAACTGCTCGCGATCGTCGCCTCGGGCGATCGCTCGAACGACCTCGCCAGAATCCGCGCACCGACCCTGGTGATCCACGGCGCCGACGATCCCCTCGTACGCGTCG
>JANXUW010000345.1 GCA_025351985.1 Pseudolysobacter sp. | reverse complement strand
CTGCGATCGAAAATGCGCACGCCGCGTTGCTGCAACCTGCGGAAAATTCCGTAAGTGAGCCGATAAGGATCGACCTGCGCTGCAGTAGCTGTGAGCAAAGCCAGCGGCGCATTGATCGCAAAACGTGCCGCGAGATCGTCGTGTTCCAGCGTCTCGACTTCGAAGCCGTGACGGCGGCGAAACTCGGCTTCGGTGCGCAGTCGGTCGGCATGACTCGCGCGACTTGCGTAATACAGGCTCTGCATTTTGCGAAAACCGACCCGACCGTTTTCAGCGGCAATTTCCGTCAAGTCATGAATCGCTTTTTCGCACGCGCGATACGCGAGCACGGCGTGATTTTCGCCGAACATTTTTGCCAGCGCGAGCATCTCGGTATCGATCTCGTATTGCAACAACGCGGTGCTGGCCGAAGTGCTGCCCCAGCCGACATCGCGCTTGTCGAGCACGACGACATCGAGGCCGGCGTCGGCCAACGCCAGCGCGATCAGCGCACCGGTGATGCCCGCGCCGACGATGACGACATCGCAATCGATATCGTTTTGCAACGGCGGAAATGCCGATGGCAAGCCGTTGCTTACCGTCCAGAACGGATATCCACTTTTCAGGTCCATATCGATGATTGATTTTTCTGCGGCGCGTTGCGGCCGAAGCGTAATCAGGCACGGAGCATGCCAATTAAGGTATCGAAGTTTGCGGATGGTGAGACCGCTGCAATCCGGCGAGGAGAAACGTGGCTTTATCGCCCATTCCATTTGCTGTCCGCTCGGTCGTATTTCATTTTGCATTACATCGCGCAAGGCGCATGGCGAATTGCATTCCGCGCGCTGTTGCAAGCCAATCTACGATCGACTGCAAGCCAGCAAAAATGCGGATATCGGCGTGTTCCGACAATTGGCACGCGGCTTGCCAATGCACCTCGTACCTGAAACTTTTCGTCGCGCCGAGATCTGCGTGCGTTTCGATATTCATCACAGAGGTGTTACCCATGGCCGCCAAGAAAGAATTCATCAGCGATATCAAGTTGATTCGCAAACGTGCTCGCGAACACATGCTGCAAGGCGCCGTAACGCAGGGTTATTCCGCCGACCGCAAAGCCGTGCTCAAGGTGCTGAACGAAGCGTTGGCCACCGAGATCGTGTGCGTGTTGCGCTACAAGCGGCATTACTACATGGCTTCCGGCATTCATGCCAAAAGCGTAGCGGCGGAATTCCTCGAACATGCGAATGAGGAACAAGGCCACGCCGATCAAATCGCTACGCGCATCGTGCAGCTTGGCGGTGCGCCCGATCTGTCACCGAACGGCCTGCTCGCACGCAGTCACTCCGAGTATGTGGAAGGCGACGATATCGTCGAGATGCTCGAAGAAGATCTCGTTGCCGAGCGCATCGCGATCGATACCTATCGCGAAATCATTCAATACGTCGGCAACGATGACCCGACCACGCGCCGCATGATGGAAGGCATTCTCGCATCGGAAGAAGAGCACGCCGAAGACCTCAGTTCGCTGCTCGAAGAACTCGGCAAAAAGGGCGAGCCGGCGAAGAAGCCGCTCAAGAAATCATCTGCACACTAAAGAGTTTTCTGCATGTCAGCCTACGAACACATGGCAGTAAGGCTGGGGCAGCGAGCAGATCGCTGGTCCTCTCCAAGCTCGCATACCACGCAAAGCAGTCGTGATCGGCTCGTGCATTTGTCGCAAATCGCCGCTGCGCCGTCGCGCTCGTTTCCACACGACAACGGCAACGTAAAACCCGTGGCGGTCGCAATGATAACTGCTGCTGGCGTGCGTGCCGGTGTTGTCGAGAATTCAAACCCAACCAGCAACCAACCAAGGACTACGCGTATGTCGGACTACAAAACCTCAACGGAATACGCGCTCAGCGAAGACGATAAAACGTCGGTCGTAAATACGAGTGCATCGGGTGTTTCCTGGGCGGCAATTTTCGTCGGCGCGGCAGCCGCGGCGGCGCTGTCGCTGGTGCTGCTGATTCTTGGCTTCGGCCTCAGTCTGTCGGCCGTGTCGCCGTGGTCAAACACCGGCGCCAGCGCTACGACGATGGGCGTGGCGACGATTGTCTGGCTCGCATTCACGCAGATTGCGGCGTCCGCGATTGGCGGTTATCTGGCCGGACGTTTGCGTGTGAAGTGGGGGCGGCTGCACACCGATGAAGTGTATTTCCGCGATACCGCGCACGGCTTCATGGCATGGGCCGTGGCCTCGCTCGGCACCGCCGCATTGCTCGGATCCGCCGTCACCGGCATCTTGAGCAGCGGTTTGCATGCGGGCGCCACAATCGCCGGCGGACTAGCTGCAGGAACTGCCACAGTCGCCACTGCAGCGGCGAACAGTGAGGCCGCCGCGGATGGTCGACTCGACTACTACATCGATTCGCTGTTTCGCAAAGATGCCGCGCATTCGGCTACGCCGACCAATCCGGCGACGCGTGCGGAAGCGGTCAAGATCTTTGCCAACGATATCCGCGCAGGCAGTCTGCCGACCGAGGACAAGCAATATCTCGGCAGCGTGATTGCGCAGGAAACCGGCGTGGCGCAGGGCGATGGCGAGCAACGCGCGAGTGACAAGTTCGCACAGGTGCAGAAGGCGATCAGCGACGCGGAAAACTCCGCCAAACAGGCCGCGGACACGGCGCGCAAGGCTGCCGCCAATTCATCGCTGTGGATGTTTGTCGCGCTTGCGCTCGGTGCGTTTTTCGCGAGTCTCGCTGCTACGTTCGGTGGTCGTCAGCGCGACAGCCGGGCGTAATCCTGATTTCGTAATCGATTTATTCTTTACTTGACCATGAGGAGAGATTTGTGCGATCCATTTTGTTGCTGTTGATAGGCGTACCGATTCCAATCGTGATCCTGATCGCGCTGTTCGTTCGCTGATCCACACCAAAACGGCCCCATGAAGGGGCCGTTTTCATGCGCGATGCACCGTTCCTTTTGCCATGCTGCGACTATTCGTTTGCGTAGCATTTGAATTTTCGCCTATCCGTTTGACCGTATATCGCCATGGCACAAAAAATTCAAACGCATCTGGCAGACAAGCGCACGCTGGCCCAGGCCAGCGAAGTGGGCTTGCGCTACACCAGCGATACCGAGCCGGGTTTGCGCCGCCGTCGTCACGGCAAGCATTTTCGCTACTTCGATCGCAACGGTATCGCGATCAAGAATCCGGCGGTGCTGGCGCGAATCGCACATCTCGCCATTCCGCCGGCCTATACCGATGTGTGGATTTGCGAGTCCGAACGCGGCCATTTGCAGGCGACCGGGCGCGATGCGCGCGGGCGCAAGCAATATCGCTATCACGCGCGTTGGCGCAACGTGCGTGACCGCGACAAATTTGCGCGTGTGGTGGAGTTCGCCGAGCGGCTGCCGCAACTGCGGCGGCGCCTGCAACGCGATTTGAAAACCGTCGGCCTCGGCCGCGACAAGGTGCTTGCGGTGGTCGTGAGTGTGATGGCGCAAACGCTGATTCGCATTGGCAACGCGGCGTACGAATCCAGCAATAATTCATACGGCCTGACCACCTTGCACAAGCGCCATGTCGCGTTCGCCGGCAACGGTCGCGCGATATTCCGCTTTCGCGGCAAGGGCGGCCTGTTTCACGAAATTGCCCTCGACGATGCACGCCTCACGCGCCTGTTGCGGCGTTGCCGGCAGTTGCCCGGGCAGTCGTTGTTCCAGTACACCGACGACGATGGTGCGCGTCAGCATGTCGACTCCGGCATGGTCAACGATTACCTGCGCGAGGCGATGGGCGAGGAGTTCACGGCGAAGGATTTTCGCACGTGGGGCGGTACGCGCGCGGCGATCGTGGTGCTGGCAAAAGCGCCGTTGCCGGAAACCGTTTCGGCGCGATCTTCCACTTTGGCGGATGCGGTAAAAACCGTCGCCGCACATCTGCGCAACACCCCGGCGGTGTGTCGCAGCTCCTATATTCACCCGCTGGTGTTCGAGTCGTGGTCGGACGGCAGCCTGCACCGATTGATCGATGGCGGATTGCCGAACGACGAACGCAAACAGGAGCTTGGCGCATTGCGATTCTTGCGTCAGCGCTTGCGCCGGCGACGCGCAATTTTTGCCTGAGCCGGATTGCGAAAAAGTTGCCGAGTGCGAATCAACTCACCGGGCGCGTTGGCAATTCGAAGATGAAATCCGAGCCGCCGTCCTCGCGTGGCTCATACGCCAGACTGCCATGCATCGCGCTGGCGAGTTGTTTGGCGATCGACAAACCCAGGCCGGTCGATGACTCGCCCGAGGTCGGTTTTGC
>JANXUW010000330.1 GCA_025351985.1 Pseudolysobacter sp. | reverse complement strand
CCCAGCGGAACCTGGTCACTTCCGTATTTGGCAAGAGCCAAGAGAAACCAGCCAGCACAGAACACCCCACACAAAAGAAAGCTGGCCGCTTGCAGGCGGAGTTCTTTGAGCAACAATTGAAGCCACCAGGCTCTCGGGGATGACCTTGACACGGCCGATCGGGCAACGTGCCCTTGCAGCCACCTTGGCAACGCTAGCTTAGCCGGCGGACCATCAAGTGCCTCCAGTCTCATGTATTCCCGATAACCAAAAACCACCCCAACTCCCCAGCACACGACTTGACCCGCAATGAAGAAAGGGAGTGCTCCGCTTCCAAAGAAGGCCAAGCCGCTGAACCAGCCGAGTGGCAGCGTGATACAAAACACTCCTCCAGCCAGAGCATTTCGCGTGAGCATAGACAGCGCTACCGTTCGACAAATCGCCCATCTCGCGCGCATCGGTGTGGCCGAGCAACAATTGCCGGCGCTCGCCGCCGAACTCAATGGCGTACTTGATTTTGTCGGCCAGCTTGCGGCGGCGGATATCGGCGCGGTCGAACCGCTCGCGCATCCGCTCGATGAAACGCTGAGCCTGCGCGATGACGTGGTCAGCTCCATCGACCAGCGCGACGCCTTCATGCGTTTGGCGCCCGATGCGCAATCCGGTTTGTACCTCGTCCCCAAAGTCATCGAATAAGGAAAGGCATGAGTTTGCGAAGCGTTGCGCAACTTGCGCAGGATTTGAGCGCACGCCGCATTTCGGCGCGGGAACTGGCCGAGGAAAGTCTGGCGCGCGCGGAAAAAAATCAGGCGTTGAATGCGTTTGTCACGCGCTGCGAAAACGTCGCGATGGCTGCTGCCGCTGTCGCCGATGCGCGACTCGCCGCCGGCAATTCTGATGTGTTGACCGGCATCCCGTTCGCGCACAAGGATATTTTTTGCACGAACGGCATCCGCACCAGTTGCGGCTCGCGCATGCTCGACAATTTCGTGCCGCCATACGATGCCACCGTCTCGCGTCAATTGAACGATGCCGGCGCGGTGCTGGTCGGCAAGACCAATATGGACGAGTTCGCGATGGGCTCGTCGAACGAATCCAGCTTCTACGGTCCGGTACAAAATCCGTGGGATACGACGCGCGTGCCGGGCGGTTCGTCGGGCGGTTCGGCCGCCGCGGTTGCGGCTGGCATCGTGCCGTTCGCGACCGGCACCGACACCGGCGGTTCGATTCGCCAGCCTGCTGCGTTTTGCGGCATCACCGGGCTGAAACCGACGTATGGCCGCGTCTCGCGCCTCGGCATGATTGCGTTTGCATCAAGTCTGGATTGCGGCGGCGTACTCGCGCGCAGCGCCGAGGATTGCGCGCATGTTCTCGCTGCGATCGCGGGCCACGACGCAGGTGATCCGACCAGCTCAACACGCGACGCCGACGATTATCTGGGCGGACTGAATCAGCCGCTCGCCGGCTTGCGCATCGGTTTGCCGCGCGCCTATTTCGGCGCGGGCATCGCGCAAGGCGTTGGCAGCGTCGTGCATACCGCGCTGGCCGAATTGGAGAAACTCGGCGCGGTTCTGATTGAGGTCGACCTGATACATGCAGACCTCGCGATTCCGACGTATTACGTCATTGCGCCGGCCGAGGCATCGAGCAATCTCGCGCGTTATGACGGCGTGCGTTATGGCTATCGTTGCGCCAATCCGACCAGCCTGGAAGACCTTTACACACGCACACGCGCCGAAGGTTTTGGCGCCGAAGTGAAGCGTCGTATTCTGGTCGGTACCTATGTTTTATCGGCCGGATATTACGACGCGTATTACCTGCGTGCGCAGCGCGCGCGGCGCCTGATCGCGAACGATTTCAACGCGGCATTTGCGCAGGTCGATGTGCTGGCCGGGCCGACCACGCCGACGGTGGCATTCAAGCTCGGCGAAAAATCCAGCGATCCGCTCGCGATGTACGCCGCCGATATCAACACCGTGGCGATGAATCTCGCTGGCTTGCCGGCGATCTCGGTGCCAGCCGGTTTCAGCGACGGTTTGCCGGTCGGCTTGCAACTCATCGCGCCGGCGTTTGCCGAAGCGCGTTTGCTGAATGTCGCGCACCGTTTGCAGCAGGCCACCGACTGGCATACCCGCACGCCGGAGATCGCACATGGATAAGCAATGGCAGGCCGTGATCGGCCTTGAAATCCACACGCAACTCGCCACGCGCAGCAAGATTTTCTCGGGCGCGAGCACCGCTTACGGCGCCGAGCCGAACACGCAAGCGAGCGCGCTTGATCTCGCCATGCCCGGCATGTTGCCAGTGCTCAATCGCACTGCAGTGCGCATGGCGTTGCAGTTTGGGCTTGCGGTAAATGCGCAGATCGCGCCGCGCTCGGTGTTCGCGCGCAAGAATTATTTTTATCCGGATTTGCCCAAGGGTTATCAGATCAGCCAGTACGAATTGCCGGTGGTCGGGCTTGGATTTCTTGCGGTGCGGCTGGACGACGGTCGCGTGATCGATGTCGAAATCACACGTGCGCATC
>JANXUW010000310.1 GCA_025351985.1 Pseudolysobacter sp. | reverse complement strand
GATCGAGACAGTTTTCGCATCCTGGCGCAATGCTTTGCAGCGCTTAGACCGCACCACCCGCTGCATGGCCTGAGGCCCACGCCCATTGAAAATTGTAGCCGCCCAAATGGCCCGTGACATCGACCACTTCACCGATGAAATACAGGTTCGGCATCAGCCGCGATTGCATCGAGCTGGATGAAAGTTCGTCGGTATCCACGCCGCCGAGCGTGACTTCGGCGGTGCGATAGCCTTCGGTGCCGCTCGCGACCAGCGGCCAGTTTTCGAGTTGACTGGCGATCTGCTGCAGTTCGTTATCACGATACTGGCGCATCGGTTTGCTGGTTAGCCAGATTTCGCAAAAGCGCAGCGCCAGCCGACGCGGCAGGATATCGGCCAGCACGTTTTTCAACTCGGCCAAAGGTCGTTCGATTTGCTGCTCGCGCAGGCGGGCGAGGGCATCGCCATCGGGCAACAGGTTCAGGCGCAGATCATCGCCGGGATTCCAGTACGACGAAATTTGCAGGATCGCCGGACCACTGACACCGCGATGCGTGATCAACAAACCGGCGCGGAATTTTTCGCCATTGCAACTGCTCTCGACGGTCAAGGCGACACCACTCAGATCGTGCAGGCGTTCCTGATGTTTGCCGCTGAGCGTGAGCGGCACGAGGCCGGCGCGCGTCGGCAATACGGTGTGGCCAAATTGTCGCGCGAGTTCGTAGCCGAAACCGCTCGCGCCCATGCTCGGAATCGACAAACCTCCGCACGCTACTACCAGCGACGCCGCGGCGAATGTGCCTAGTGCGGTCTCGATACGAAAACCGCCATCGCCGTTTTTCACGCGCGTGATCGAACAACTGGTTTCGATGCGCACGTTCGCTGCGGCGCATTCGTCCAGCAGCATGGACACGATCTGCTTCGACGAATCGTCGCAGAAAAGTTGCCCGAGCTCTTTCTCGTGATAAGCGATGCCGTGGCCTTCGACCATCGCGATGAAATCTGCTGGCGTGTAGCGCGCGAGTGCGGATTTGCAGAAATGCGGATTGGCGGAAATGTAATTTTTCGGCGTCACGCCGAGATTGGTGAAGTTGCAGCGCCCGCCGCCCGACATGAGGATTTTCTTGCCGACGCGATTGGCGTGTTCGGTCACCAACACGCGCCGCCCACGCTGGCCGGCGGTGATCGCGCACATCAGCCCGGCGGCACCAGCGCCGATGATTATCACGTCAAAATTTTCGGTCATGGCGATCTTGCTATCGAGTGCAATTGTTGATTTATTTTATTCATGGCCAGCGATACAGCGCATCCGGTGCGAGGCCTAGCCGGCGACACGCACGCGCGGCAATGCCGTCGTCGAGCGCAGCGCGGAACAGCGGCGCGATGCTCCACAATGTCGTTGCAGCGATCCGCGCTTGCGTTCGCTGGATCGCACTTTCACGCAACAGAATTCTGGCCCAGTCCGGTAACAATACCGCACCGGCGCCGAGAAACAGATTGCGCGTTACTCCGGCCGCCGGCACCGGCAAGCAGATGCGCGTGAGAATATCCAGCACGATGCGCGAGCGTTCGCTGAACTCGAGTTCGGCTTGTTTATCGCGGAAAAAATCCAGCACCTCGCTTTGCGATGCCGGCACATTGCGCGCACCGAGCGCTTCGGCCACACGTCGCGTTTCGTCGTAATAGCGATCTACCGCCTGCAGCGACAAACGCGCATGGCTGTAACGCCGATAGCCCTCAAGAAATCCGTACGCCTCGGTGACGTGCACCCACGTCAGCAGTGTTGGATCGTCCGCCGAATAAACACGTCCGTCGGTGGCGGTGCCGCGCACGTGTGCGTGGATTTTTCGCACCTTCTCGATCAACGCTTCGGCGGGCGCGCGCGCGGCATACGTGGTGCCGGCGACGAAGGCCGTGGTACGGCGCAAACGTCCGACCAGATCCGTGCGGAAATTCGAATGATCCCAGACGCCAGCCAAAGCCAGCGGGTGCAGCGTTTGCAACATCAACGCGCAGAAGCCGCCGGAAAGCATGCCCGGAAAATCGGCATGGATTTTCCACGTGACACTCTGCGGCCCGAACAAACCCGGATCGCCAAGCGGCTCGTCGTAGCTCAGCCCGAGACTCGCATCACGCGGAAACGCGCTGATCACCCAGCGTCGAATCTGGTCGCGGGCAGGGGCAGTCAGAGTGCGCAGCGGCATGCAAAAAATTCCAGGAAACGATTGATGATCCGGCATACTTGCGGCAGGCGGATGTATGACTCCGCTGATTTCGCAAACCACGAGCTGGATCGAACCGACATGCTAACGGAATGAATGTGCACGTAGCGAAAATCAATGCGATGAGCGATCCCGACATCATTCTTTCGGTGCGTAAACTGCGCAAGCAATACAGCGCGACCGTCGCTGTCGATAGCGTATCGTTCGACGTGCGACGCAATGAAATCGTCGGTTTGCTCGGGCCGAACGGCGCCGGCAAAACCACCACGATCAACATGATCCTCGGCGTACTCGAACCGAGCGCCGGCGAGATCGAGATCGAAGGCATCGCGCTGGCGAAACAACGCAGCCGCGCGCTCGCGCGGACCAACTTCGCGGCGGTATATGCGCCGCTACCGGGCAATATGACGGTGTATCAAAACCTGCGATTTTTTGGTCTTGTCTACGACGTGGCCGAGCTCAATACACGCATCGAAACCTTGCTCGACCAATTCGAACTGCGCCGATTTCGCGACACGAAATGCGGCGTGCTTTCGTCCGGCGAACAGACGCGCGTGAGTCTGGCCAAGGCACTGCTGAATGCGCCGCAACTGTTGCTGCTGGATGAGCCGACCGCGTCGCTCGACCCCGCCACGGCGCAGGATATCCGCCGCAGCATTCGCGATATCGCCACGCATGGCAGTGGCGGAATCCTGTGGACGTCGCACAATATGTACGAGGTGCAGGATGTCTGCGATCGCGTACTGTTCCTGTCGCACGGTCGCATCCTGCTCGAAGGCAATCCGAAAACCTTGCCCGGCGAACACGGTGTCGCCTCGCTCGAGGAATTGTTCATCAGCCTCGCACGCGAACCGCTGGCGTATGCGGAGAACGGACGATGAATCCGCGTCGCATCTACGCCATTTTCCTGCGCCAGTTTTATCTCTTGCGCAGCAGTCCGACGCGCGTCGTGCCGCTGTTCGCTTGGGTGGCGATCGATATCGTGTTGTGGGGATTCATCGCGCGTTATCTCAATACGGTCTCGTCGCCGAGCCACGATTTTGTGCCGAGCCTGCTCGGTGCCGTGCTGCTGTGGGATTTTTTCACGCGCGTGATGCAGGGCGTGACGATCGCCTTTTTCGAGGATGTGTGGTCGCGCAATTTTCTCAATGTATTCGCCACGCCGTTGTCGATTTCGGAATACGTCACCGGCCTCGTGCTGACGAGCATCGTGACCAGCCTGATCGGCTTGGTGGTGATGCTGATTCTGGCGACGACGGTGTTCGGATTGTCGTTTTTCGTTTACGGAGTCTTGCTGATTCCGTTCGTCGCGGTGTTGTTTCTGTTCGGCATCGCGCTCGGCATTTTCGCCAGCGCGCTCGTGCTGCGGCTCGGGCCGGCGTCGGAATGGCTGGTGTGGCCGATTCCGGCGCTGTTGTCGCCGTTCGCTGCGGTGTTTTACCCGTTGTCGGTGTTGCCGCACTGGATGCAGTGGATCGGTTATGTCCTGCCGCCGTCGTATGTGTTCGAGGGCATGCGCGCGGTGGTTGCGGGGCAAAGTTTTTCGTCGGCATCGCTGCTGATCGCGCTGGCACTCGCGTTGATCCAGATCGTGCTGGCGTATCTGTGTTTCAGCCGCGTTTATCGCTCGGCGGTGCGCAGCGGATTGCTCGCACGCTATAGCGCCGAAAGCGTCGGCTGAAACGTCAGTCGATGCGTTCGAAAATCGTGTCCTTGTCTTTCCAGATGCCGTTGACCCACTGCTGGAACTGCGCGCGGAACGACGGATTGTTTTCGTAGTCGCCATGCATGAGTTCGGCCGGAATCGGCAACTCGCGAACCACCACACTGACTTTGCGCACACGCCCGGCGAGCAGATCGACCAGCGTCGGGCGACCATCGGGATAAACGATCGTGACATCGATCACCGATTGCAGAATCTCGCCCATGCTGTCGAGCACGAACGCCGCGCCGCCGGATTTCGGTTTCAGCAGATGCGCGTATGGCGATTGCTGGCGCGAATGTTTTTCATCGGTGAAACGCGTGCCTTCGACAAAGTTCATCACCGACACCGGCAGATCGCGAAAACGTTCGCAGGCCTTGCGCGTTTCTTCCATATCCTTGCCGGCGAGTTCGGGATGTTTTTTCAAGGTCGCCCGCGAGTAGCGGCGCATGAACGGGAAATCCAGCGCCCACCACGCCAGGCCGAGCACCGGCACCCAGATCAACTGCTGCTTGAGAAAAAACTTGAGGAACGGAATGCGCTTGTTGAAGATTTTCTGCAGTACAGGAATATCCACCCAGCTCTGGTGATTGCTGAGCACCAGATACCAGCCGCGATAACGCAGACTGTCGAGGCCCTCGACCTGCCATTCGGTCGGCGTGAACAGCCGAAACAGCACACTGTGCACCGCGATCCAATCCTCGGCCAGCACCACCAGAATGCGCGAGCAAACGCGGCGAAATCCCTTGATCGGCACGATCGCCTTGATGATCGCAAACAGGAACAGCGGGGTGACATGCAACAACAGATTCAGCGCGACCAGCATACATACCAGCGGCAAACGAATGAAGTTCGGTAGAAAGGTGAGCATCGTTTTCCTGAGCGGTGATGAGCGGTAATAAACGGGACGAAGCAGGGGATTATCGCCAACCGCGCCATTTGCAGCAATGCAAGATCACTCGTGAGCGCAGCGCAGTGCCTCGACGTATTTTTCGCGGAGGTGTCAGGGCGTGACTTCTGGGAGTGTAATGGCATCTTCGTGTGCGCCAGACTGCAAGCAGCAGCATCGCGCCGGCGGTCTCGCTTGGCGCCGCAACTCATCCTCCCGAACAGAGAGAAACCCCATGAAAAATCTGTGCACCGCCGTTATCGTCACCGTGCTGTCCGCGCTTGCCGCGCCGAGTTTCGCCGAGGAAACGCCGGCCAAGGATGCCAAATCCGATGCGGCAAAACAGGATCAGCCCAAGCCCGACAAGCTCGTCGCCAGACAGTCCGAGACCGACGGCGCGGTGACGGTCGAGGGCAAGCACATCGACTACAAAGCGGTCGCCGGTACGCTGATTCTGGACGATAAAAAAGGCGTCGGCACGGCCAGCATTTTCTATGCGGCGTATTTCAAGAAAGGTGCGGATGCAGCGAAGCGTCCGGTCACTTTCATCTACAACGGCGGCCC
>JANXUW010000266.1 GCA_025351985.1 Pseudolysobacter sp. | reverse complement strand
GAATCCCTCAGCGCGCGAGAAGGGCAAGCCGCTGCCGCAGGATGCGCTGTTGACTGCGTTGGGCGAGTTGTCGGAATGCGCGGAATCCATACGGCAGATGCATCAGGCCCAGTTGCTGGTAGACGCCAGCGACTACGTGCGCGCGGAAATGAGACGCTTTGAAGAAATCAGCGTATCGCTGGGTTTCGACAGTTTGATCGGTCGGCTGCATGACGCACTTTCTGGCGATGATGCAGAGCGTCTCGCGACACGTTTGCGCGATCGTTATCCGGTCGCGCTGGTGGATGAATTTCAGGATACCGATCAGCGACAGTACGCAATCTTCCGTCGTATTTATGCGGAACGCGGCGTGCTGTTGATGATCGGCGACGCCAAGCAGGCGATCTACGGATTTCGCGGTGGCGACGTTTTTGCTTACGCCGCGGCGCGCCAGGATGCACGGGCGCAGGTATTCACGCTCGACACCAATTACCGCTCTGAACCGGAACTCAGCAAAGCGCTCAACCAACTATTTCGCGACCCGCGCACATTTGTGGTCGATTTCATCGGCTGGCGCGATGTGCAAGCCGGTGGCCCGAAGCAAGGATGTTGGCTGCATCCAAATACGTCGCCGCTGACGTTCTGGCATGCCGAGGTGAGCGACGAATTGCGCGATGCACGCAAGAACAAAAGTGCGATCGCAACGGTTGGCCGGCTCGAGCAAAAAGTCGCCGCCAGTGTGGCGAGCGAAATCGTGCGCCTGCTACGGGCGGGTGCAAGGCAGCAGCTTGTGCTCGATCTGCCGGGGCAAACAATGGCGCAGCGTGGTTTGCGTGCGGGTGACATTGCCGTGCTCGTGGTCAGTCACAAGCAGGCGTTGCAGGTCGAAACTGCGTTGCGCGTGCGCGGTGTTGCGGTATCGCGGCGTGCGCGTGAAAGTGTGTTTGCGAGCGATGAAGCGCATGAGCTGATGTTGTTATTGCGTGCCTTGCTCGAACCGACCCGTGCGCCGAAACTGCGCGCGGCGCTGACCACGCTTTTGTTCGGTCTGGATGCCGCCGACCTGCGTGCGCTGGACGCCGGCGATGATTCCTGGGAAGGCGCGTTGTCGCAATTCGCCGCGCTTGCAACACGCTGGAATGAACAAGGCGTGCTGAGCCTGGTCCTCGAAATATTGCGCGAAGCAGCACCGCTTCTGCTACCGATGCACGATGGCGAAAGACGCATCGCGAATTATCTGCAACTCGGCGAACTGCTGGATGAGGCCAGCGTCAAGTGCGCCGGACCGGCCGCGTTGCTGGTTTGGCTGCAACAGAATCGCCTCGCACCGGATACCGAAAACAAGGCGCAACTGCTGCGTCTCGATAGCGATGCGCAGGCGGTGCAGGTCGTTACCATTCATTCCAGCAAGGGTTTGGAATATCCGATCGTGTTTGCGCCGTTTTTGTGGAAAGGAAAAAACAAAAAAAATGCGGTGAAGGTTCCAGTGATCAGCCACGATGAAAATTATCGCGTGATTGCCGATCTCGGTACAGCGCAGCTGGCCGCCAGAGCGCGTCAGCGCGAGCTGGAAAATTACGCCGAATCGATACGTCTGGCGTATGTCGCCTGCACGCGTGCGATCAATCGTCTGTATCTGGTTTGGGGCACCACCGATGCTGGGGCGTATTCGCCGCTGCTACGCTTGCTCGACCCTACGATGGCGGACTCTCGCCACGAGATCGCAACGCCGGACGATGGCATCGTCGCCAAGCGATTGACCCGTTTGCGCGATGATAGTGTTGGTGCGATCGATGTCTGTGCTTTACCCGAACCTTCTGCAGAACGTTGGCAGGCACAGGCCGATTCGACGCCGCTGCACGCGCGCTCATTCACTCGCTCGTTGTTTGATGCGCGACGCACCTTGAGTTTCACTCGCCTCGTGCAAGGCATGCATGTGGCGCACGCGGCCGATCATGACGCGGTGGTGCAAACGCCGGTCGTGATCGACGAGATATCCACGTCGGTATCGTCGCTACTGCGTGGTGCCGAATTCGGCGAGTGCCTGCATCAGATACTCGAGCGAATCGACTTCGGCGGCGACGATGCGAACGCGCTGCGGCGTATCGTTGCAGAGCAGGTGCAGCGTGCCGGATTTGCGGCCGCAAGCGAGGCGCAATTCCTTGCGTTGGTGCGGACAACGCTGGATGCGGAATTGCTGCCGCGCCTGCGCTTGCGCACTTTGTCGCCGCAGTCTCGAGTGGCGGAAATGGAGTTTCATTTTCGTCTGGCGAGTGGCGCGTCCGCAGCGTTGATCGATCTTGCGCAACGCTTTCCGGAGTATGCCGCTGCGTTGCAGGTATTGAGTTCGTCGGGCGTCGCGTTGCAAGGTTTGATGAATGGTTTTATCGATCTCACGCTCGCGCATGGAGATCGCTTTTACGTGCTCGACTACAAGAGCAACTGGCTCGGCCCGGATGCGCGCGACTACGCGCCGCCGCGACTCGCTTTGGCGATGGCGCAGCATCGTTACGATTTGCAGGCATTAATTTACCAGGTGGCGTTGCATCGTTATCTGCGTCTGCGGCTCGGTTTGCGTTATCGCACCGAGTTGCTGGGCGGCGCGTTGTATGTGTTTGTGCGTGGACTGAACACGGCAAACGCCGGTGCCGGCGTGGTGCATCAACAGCCATCGACGGATCTTGTCGAAGCGCTCGATCAGTGGCTCGACGGCGAATGAATATGCAGACCGCACCCGACCGTAATATTCTTGCATCGATCGGTTTGCCGAGTGCGTTCGACTACGCCTTGGCTGATTCGTTGATTCAACGCGGCTCGATACGCGAGCCGTGGTTGCGCGAATTGATCGCGCAGCTTTCCGCCGCCGTGCAACAGGGACATAGCTGTGTCCCGCTGCACGAATTGCGTGACGAGTTGGCATCATCGGCAGCGCATGATCTTGGCACGCTCGATACAATTGAGCATGTGCGCGAGCGATTGCGCGCGAGTGATCTGGTTGGCGATCCTGGCGCCAAATCGCCGTTGATTTGCGATGGCAAAAATCTGTATTTGCGGCGTTATTTCGAGTACGAACGGCGCATCGCCGAGGATCTGTTGCGACGCGCTTGTGGCAATCCGGCGGCGCTGGATTCTGCCGGGTTGCGTGAGCAAATCGAGACGCTGTTTCCAACCAACGCGGCAACGACGCCCAACTGGCAACGCGTGGCAGCAGTGCTGGCATTGCGCCAGAATCTCACGGTGATTCTCGGTGGCCCAGGTAGCGGAAAAACCTGGACCGTGTTGCGCTTGCTGGTGTTGATCGCACAACAAAATTTGCAGCCGTCGATCTTAGTTGATTCCGCGCTGGAATCACCAAAAAGACCGCTGCGCATCGCGCTCGCGGCACCCACTGGCAAGGCAGCGAGGCGCGTCAGCGACAGCCTGCAGCGCGATCTCGCTGAACTGCCGGTATCGGATGAGTTGCGCGCGAGCTTGCCGCGCGAGGCGACGACCTTGCATCGTCTGCTCGGCATGCGTCCACATAGCAGCAAGCCGCGTTACGATCGCGCCAATCCGCTGCCGCTGGATGTGCTGGTGCTCGATGAAGCATCGATGATCGATCTGCCGAGCATGGCGCGCGTGCTCGATGCGTTGCCACGCGATGCGCGACTGATTCTGCTCGGCGATCCGGATCAACTCGCATCGATCGAGATCGGCAACGTGCTGTCCGAATTGCGTGTATTCAATCTGCACAATCGTTATTCGCCAAAAGCGGCGGCGAATATTTTTGCGATGACCGGAAGTGCCGCGGAAATCACGTCGGCAATGCCCGCGCAATTCGGCGACGCGGTCGTGACGCTTACGTACAGTCACCGTTTCAGCGCGGGTGGCAGCATCGCAAAACTGGTCGATGCGGTACGCAATGGCGAGGCGGATCGCGCCTGCGAAATCTTGCGGCAGGGCGACAGTATCGTCTGGCATGAGCAAGATCAGAACGATGCGCTCGCACAGGCGTTGCAGATTGCCGCGCAACACTACGCGCCACTGCAAATCGCAACGACACCCGAACGGGCGTTGCATGCGCTGGCGCATTTTCGTGTGCTCGGTGCGTTGCGCGAAGGGCCGTGGGGAACGCGCGCACTCAATGCAGCAATAGCGCGCACGCAGCTCGATCTGAAAGCGTGGCAACCGTTGCCAGCGCATTATCCGTCGGCGCCGTTGCTGATTACCGAGAACGATCATGCGCTGCGGTTGTACAACGGTGACAGCGGTGTGTTACTGGCCGATGCACAGCAGCGATTGCGTGCGTGGTTTGCCGATGCGCAGCACGGTGTGCGTGGATTGTCGGCAAATCAATTGCCCGCGTTCGAGCTGGGTTACGCGATGACCGTACACAAGGCGCAGGGCTCGGAATACGATACTGTGCTGGTATTGCTGCCACCGCAGCCGCATCCGCTGCTGACGCGCGAGTGGTTGTACACGGCGCTGAGTCGCGCACGAAACGAGCTGATCGTGATCGGCAGCGAAACGGTATTGCGCGCCGCGATCGGTAGCCCGGCGCAACGCTGGTCCGGGTTGGCGGCGCAGATCACGCGCGTGTTCGATGCTGCAGACAGATCAGACGCAAGCGCGCCATAATTCGCTCGATTCGAGCACGTGGTTTTTTGATTTTACTTTGGAGTTTCGATGAGTTTGCAGCCACCGTTTCCCAGCGAGGACAATCTGATCTGGATCGATCTGGAGATGACCGGGCTGAATACCGACACCGATTCGATTCTCGAAATCGCCACGGTCGTCACCGACAAAAATCTCAACATCATCGCCGAAGGGCCGGAGTTTGCGATCCGCCACGATCTCGCGTGGCTCGAAGCGATGGACGACTGGAATCGCAACCAGCATGGTAAATCCGGGCTGTGGCAACGCGTGCTCGATTCGACCATCGATATCGCCACCGCCGAAGCGCTGACGGTGGAATTCCTTGTGCGTTTTGCCGGTCGCGGCAAGTCGCCGATGTGCGGCAATTCGATCTGTCAGGACCGGCGTTTCATGCACCGCCTGATGCCGCGACTCGAACGGTTTTTCATGTATCGCAATCTCGATGTGTCGACGATCAAGGAACTCGCGCGGCGCTGGGCACCGGAAATCGGCAAGGGTTTTACCAAGGAATCCAGTCATACCGCGCTTTCCGATGTGCGCGATTCGATCGATGAACTGCGCTACTACCGCCAGTTCATGGGGCGTATCGCAGGATTGCCCGAAGCGGTGCGATAGACAGTCAAATTGGAGACGGGTCTGACGTTTCATGCCTTGCCAAAAACAGCGGATACCGCCGTTTGCGGCATGATGCTTGCTTGACTTTCCGCACAGCCGGATCAAAGTGCGCATGTCAAAGCGATACGGATCGTAAGTTGCAGTTTTTGCCGGGGATCGAAATGCCAATGAAAATTCACCAAGCCCGACTTCGTGTCGCGCTACTGCTCTGCTGTGTGTCGAATCTCGCTATAGCTTCACCGCCGAGCTTTCGCACTACCCCCTGTCCGGTGCGACTCGATGGCGTTCGCTTGGGCAAGGATCTGACTTCTGGCGGCAGTTCGTTGCGCAATACCATCGCCTATGAATCATCGACCAAGCTCTATCACTTATGGGTACTGGCCAATAACGATCCGAATTTTCCGGCGACCTCGGCGCTGAGTGCTTTCAC
>JANXUW010000234.1 GCA_025351985.1 Pseudolysobacter sp. | reverse complement strand
CTTGATCTCGAGTTCGGCGAGGTTGGATTCTTCGAGAATATCGATGAGTTTTTTTATCTTGCGCAGGTCCACGGGCGGATCCTTGATGACAAAGTTGAAAAAGGTTTGCGGCGTCGAATCCGCGGATTCAAGTGCCGGGTTCGAGCCGGTTTAGTGCGGCGCTCAGCGCCAGTCGGTAGCTATCAGCGCCGAAACCGCAGATCACACCGACCGCGACATCGGAAAAATACGAATGGTGGCGAAATACTTCGCGCGCATGCACGTTGGAGAGGTGAACCTCGATGAACGGAATTGCCACCGCCAGCAGCGCATCACGCAGCGCAATGCTGGTGTGCGTGTAACCGGCCGGATTGATCAGGATGAACGCGACCTGCTCGTCGCGGGCCTGATGCACGCGCTCGATCAGTTGATGTTCCGCATTTGCCTGGCACCACGCCAGCTCGTGTCCGGCGGCCTGGGCGAGTTCGGCGAGCTCGGCATTGATATCGGCCAGCGTCTTGCGCCCATACACCTCAGGCTCGCGACTGCCGAGCAGATTCAGATTCGGGCCGTGCAGAACAAGAATCTTCGCCACGTGAGGTTTGCCTGCCGGGCGACAGGCCCGATCCAGACGCGCAAGTGTGCAAGAGCGGGCGGCGCTTGTCCAGCGCGGCTGGCACGATGTAGCCAATTTCGACGGAGTTGGCCGACGTTTGAACGATTGGTCGGAACCAAGCGATTCTACTTGGCGAAATGTGGTTCGAGCCAGGCGAGCAGAGCCGCTTCCCAAAAATTGCCGGCACGTTGTGCGAGCAAACGTCCGTCGGGCCCGATCAGCACGCTGTACGGCAGCACGCTACGAGTGTCGCCAAACAGCAGCGATGGATCATCCTGAGCCGAGTCCGAATTTGAATTCAGGATCGGATATTGCACCGGGCTGGCTTTCAGAAATTGCCTGACCGCGTCACGATCATCGATGGCGATACCGAGCACTTCCAGATTCCTGTCGGCGAAACGTATGCGGACTCGATCGAGCAACGGCATTTCCTCGCGACACGGGCCGCACCACGTCGCCCAGAAATTGATCAGCAGCAACTTGCCATCCCATTCGCTCAACCGTCGGACGCGACCATCGACATCGGTCAGGCTCAGGTCGGTGCGCTGATCGCCGAGTTTCAGTACGTGCATGCCGTCAGGCACGGTTGCAGTGCGCTCGTGCGCGCGGTCGAACCACTGGCCGGCAAACAATCCCAGCCCGGCGCCGAATAGCGCGATCACCACGATCAAGAGGTTGGTGCGATTGAACATCGTCACTGGGCTTGCGGATCGAGCGCATCGCGCACGATGCCGCTGGTGAGTACCGTCGGCAGCACACGCCCCGCGCCATCACCCTTGGGATAAACGACGTATAGCGGCACGCCAACGGCATGGAATTGCGCCAGAAAGACCTCGATCGCGGTGTCGGGGTTGGTCCAGTCGCCGACCATGAAAACCGTGCCGGTGCGCTTGAGCAGTTCATGGAAATCACTGGTTGCCAGCACGACATGTTCGTTGACCTTGCAGGTCGTGCACCAGTCCGCACCGATATCGACCAGTACCGGCGTGCCTTGTGCGCGCAAAGTCGCAAGGCGTGCGGGATCGAACGGAACCGCGCCATCCTCGCGCACCTGCGCAGCACCCGCGGTAGCGCGGGTCAGGCTGCTGATGACGTACAACGGCGGCAGCGCGAGGAGCAGCGCCAGCAACGCCAGTGCGCGCCAGCCGATGGAACGAAAGCGGCTGCGTTCGAACCACCACAGGCCCAGGGCGAGCATCACGGCGCCGACCAGCACGAGACCCACCGCATCCATGCCGCGCTGATTGCCGAGCACCCAGACCAGCCACACCGCGGTGAGGTACATGGGAAACGCAAAAAATTGCTTGAGGGTTTCCATCCACGCGCCGGGGCGCGGCAGCCAGCGTCCGAGCGCGGGTATGAAACCGAGCAGGATGAACGGCAACGCCAAGCCCAATCCGAGGGCGAGGAAAATGCACAACGAAACCAGCGGCGGACTGGCGAATGCATATGCCAGTGCCGAGCCCATGAACGGCGCGGTGCATGGACTCGCCACGACGCACGCCAACACGCCCGTGAAAAAATCGCCTTTGGGGCCGGATTTGGTGGTCAGATTCTGGCCGACGCCGGTGAGGCTCATGCCGAACTGCACCACGCCCGACAAGCTCAATCCGATCGCCAGCATCACATACACCAGTACCGCCACGATCAGCGGTTGCTGCAACTGGAATCCCCAGCCATACGCGAGTCCGGCGGCACGCAGGCCGATCACGACAAAGCCGATAGCGGCAAACGAGGTCAATACGCCGGCGGAATAAAACAGCACATGGCGACGCGCCGCCTGCGGACTTTCACCGCCTTCGAGCAGGGAAATCGCTTTCAGCGACAGGATCGGCAATACGCACGGCATCAGATTCAAGATCAGGCCGCCGAGCAGCGCGGTCAGCAACGCGGCGAAAAAATTGCCGTCGACAGCCGGCCGCGATTGCTGTGGCACCGCGCTGGCAGATTGCGCGGGTCCCGTCACCACGGCATTCGATGCGGCCAGCGCGACATTGACTTCACGCGTCATCACCGGATAACACACGCCGTTTTCGAGGCAGCCCTGGAAGCTGGCACTGAGCGTCAGCGATTGCGCCGCGCTGTTCGAGCGCTGCAGTGTGATTGGTACTTCGACCTGGGTGTAATACACGATGGACGTACCGAAATTCTCGTCGGTGTGACTTTTGCCGGCGGGCCAGCGCGGATCGCCGAGCGTCGCGCTGGCATCGGCCAGCGTAAATTTGCTCTTGTCGCGATACAGGTAATACCCCGGCGGCATGGTCCAGCGCGCGAGGATTTCGGTCGGGCTGGTCGCGATCGTCTCGAATACAAAGGCCTGTTCCGGCGGCAATGGCGCGGATGGAGTTCCGGCCGCCATGCTTCCGCCGCTCAGTGCCTTGGCCAGCGGATTGCTCGCATCAGCGGCGTTTGCGGCGATGATGGCAACCGCTGGCGAACCGGCCGCTGTGGCGGCAGCGCTGGCGGGAACATCGATTTTCAGCGTCT
>JANXUW010000224.1 GCA_025351985.1 Pseudolysobacter sp. | reverse complement strand
GTTGCGGATCGAGAATTGCAAATCGGATGGTGCTGGAGGACTGCTGCGAACTGCTCGCCTGGATGATCGCCGTGCGCAAACTGCCCGGACCGGAGTCGTTGGTATTGCTCACGGTAAACAGATCGGCGCTGCTGTAAGGCGTTTCGTACGCGCCACGATCCGGATTGCTGCCGATCTGGCGCGCGTTGCCGGCGATGTCGCGCAACGGGTTGCCAAATGGCGTCGTTTTCGCGCCGCTGTTGATCGCCGCGTTCACCGAGCCGGGCTGGCTGGCGGCGAGTTGATAATTGCCGTTGGCCGGATCGATCCACAGCGGATCGGTCAGCGCCGGCGCCGAAGGTGCAGTGAAAGTCACATCGCCATCGCCGATATAGCTGTGGAAAATATCATTGACCAGATTGACGTGAATCGGCCTGCCGGTGGTTTGTCCCAGCAGCGGCGAGGCTGATTTATCCGAGGCCCAGAAAATGCTGTTGTAGATATCGAATTGGAAATTGCCGTTCTCCTGCCAGCCATCTGCAGTCTTCAGGCAGAAGGCCTTGCCGTTGCCGAGATCGACGGTGAGGTAACTCAATTCACCGACGGTATCGCCCTGGAAACTTACCGTCACCGCGCACGTACTCGACCCGGCCTGAGTGATGTGATCTATCTGAAGATTGAGTAGAGTAAATTGCGATGAGGTGCCATTGAATACGATCGGCCCCTCGGTGCCCCAGAAAGGGTGTTCGCTGTCGTCGCTATTGGTGGACTGGAATTTCGTGATCCGCGTATTGCTGACACGCAGGTAGCCGGGTGCATCCGCCGAGCAACAATTCACGTCGCCGGCCGAGAACCCCAATTCACCGCCATTTTGCAAGGTCAATCCATCGAATTGCAGCAGCGCACTGGCCGGTGGATGATTGAGTTCGAAAGTAGCCGAAGTGCCGGCGAAATCGATCGTGGTATTGGCCGGATTGATCACGCGACTGGCGCAGCCTGGCGCGTATCCGCCGAGTACCGAGAGTGCATCCGCAAGAATGATGTCGTTCGCCGTATCAAGTGTGTACGGCGTGGCGCTGCTTACCAGTTGGATGACGTTGGCGTCATGATTCTGCACGGCGATGTTCAAATCCTGCTGCAGCTGCTGCGCGTTGCTGACGCAAAACACAGCAGCACTCGCACCTTGCGCGCTGCACACCAACAGAAAAAATAAACCGAGCCTGGCGAATATCTTGATTCCGATCGAAGAACGCATAAGGACCTCGCGAGTTGAAAGTGGGGAACCCGATAACGGTTCCTGACTACTCAAAACGAGGTGTGCGGCGGAACCGGACATGTATCGGGCGGACAACAGCATCGGCGTGAATCCGAAACGCGGCGCAATGCGGTGAACCGCACGCGACCCGTCGCCGTTTCAGATGAAATCGGCATGCGGACGACAATTCCGCAAATCCAGCAGCGCATTCGCGCGCCGAGAATGTCCCCTTTTTTGCGGAATGGCGTAATCGACTTGTAGGGCATTCGCTCTGCGCTCGTGGCAGAGGTTTTCTCGTGGCGATCCCGGCAGTGAAACGTCTGTACCGCCTGCATGTTCGGATTATCAGCAGCGCGGCGTTCATTTGTGTCGGGTCGAATGCCACACCTGCAGCGAGGCTGAAGATTCATCAAAAAGCACGAACAATAATCCGGATATTTTAGCCACATATACCGCCATAAATATATCCCAATCAGTATTCATATTCCTATTACCCCAATCCAGGAGCGTCATGAAAATTTCAGCGATGAGTTGTTTGATTGCATTCGGTTTGAGCCTCGCCGGCAGTGCCTTGGCGATTGATTTTGGCAACGCCTTGGGCGCCGGTACCAGCGCGGTCAAGGGCGCCACGCTGAGCGATGCCGATGTCAAAGCTCAAGCCGATCAGGCCTGCGACTGGCTGGATACGCACAACAAAGTGGCACCGGCCGGCAACAAATACGCCGCGCGCCTGCAAAAGATCACCGCGGGCCTGAACAACGAAGACGGTATCGCGCTCAGCTACAAGGCTTATCTGGTCACCGACGTGAATGCCTTCGCGATGGCGAACGGCTGCGTCCGCGTGTTCGCCGGCCTGATGGATATCGCCACCGATGACGAAATCCGCAGCGTGATCGGCCATGAAATCGGTCACGCCAAACTCGGCCATACCAAGGCAAAAATGAAAGCGATGTTGATGACCAGCGCGGCGCGTCAAGGTGTGGCGGCCAGCGGCGGCAAGGCCGGCGCGCTGGCGGCATCGGAACTCGGCGGTTTTGCCGAAGGCATCGTCAACGCGCAGTTTTCGCAGAAGGAAGAAAGCGAGGCCGACGTCTACGGCTACCAGTTCATGGTCAAGCACAAATACGATACACACGCGATGGTCAGCATGCTGAAAAAACTGCCGGCTGGCGGCGGCCTGATGTCGAGCCATCCGTCCTCGCCTGATCGCGCGGCGAAGATCGACACGATGATCAAGAAAGGCTGATCCCGGCGATAGCAGCCATCACCAACCGTCATGCGATTCACGCGCAAGCGCAGCGTGGATCGCATGCGGTCGATGCGCACCGATTCCTTGAGCGCAAGTTCACGGAATCAGGTTGGCGATGTTGCGGCGTGCACCGCTATCGAGAGCATCGAGCCGGCGCGCCAATACCGCCAAATGACACGCAGGCACCGCCGGATAAAGATGGTGCTGCCGATGGTAAAGCATATCGAAGGTCAGCCAGTTTATCGCGCGCGCACGCATGATCCGCGTGCGCAGTGCGGCATCGCCACGTTGATGATGTACCAGCCAGATCCCGGGTATGGCGACCACGGAATTCGCAAACAACAACGCCAGTGAAAAGACTCTGAGCGTATTGCTGTCGCAACTGAACCAGATGCCGAGCTGAACAAAAGTCGCGCCGAGCAGCTCGGCGACAATCCCGCAGCGCTGCATGTACGAGCCGCGTCGAAGCGCACGTCCGTGAATCAGGATCGGATAGATCGGACTGCGCATCAGCGCAGGCCAGAAACCCAGCGTGGCGACCTGCCCTTTGATATCATCAGGCGCGAGACAGCTGCGATGATGCGCCAGATGTGTGAACCGGATCGCGTGCATCGATCCGCCCATGAGTAGGCTCAGGCAAAACATCACGACGTCGCCAGCGCGCGCCGAAATGCCCAGCGCACGATGATAAGCGCCATGCGCGATCCGCAAACCACTGGTGAAAACCAACAGCACGAATAAAAACTCGATCGTGTACCAAGCGATGCTGCCGGCAGCGAACGCAAGTGCGAGCCATGGCAGCGGCAAGGTCAGTTCGGTGATTATCTCCGCGCGCCGATAAACGATCAGATCGCGCCATTCGATTCGCTCGCGCGACACATGCAACATCGTCACGGCCTGCGCCGCGCCCGCGACAGTCCGGGGCGATAGCGCGTGAAAAACAGGTAGGCGATTTCCAGCCAGCGTATGGCGAAGGCGGATTGCGATATCCAGCGCGCCGGCACGCACAGCCATGGCAATTGTTGCCACATGCACAAATGCGCGGCCACACCGATCCGCAATTTGCCGTCGCGGTCTTTTACGTGCAACAAGGTCATCGCCTCGGCAAGGCTGAAAGTCTCGCCACGCAGAACATCGGCG
>JANXUW010000028.1 GCA_025351985.1 Pseudolysobacter sp. | reverse complement strand
TCTCGCCGTTGAAGACGATGCTCAGCGCGCCGTCGGCCGTGGTCATCGGTTGTTTGCCGCTCTCGATATCGAGAATCGCCAAGCGTCGAAAACCGAGGAAGACCGCGCGATCGCCATCGACCAGCAAACCTTCGTCGTCGGGACCGCGATGCGCGATCCGCTCAGCCATGCGTCGCAATACCGCGACATCGCCCGCTCCGAAAAATCCGGCAATGCCGCACATCGTTATTTGCCCGTTTCCCGATCACGCAGACTCACAATTCGGGTAATGCGATACACCGATTTGTCCTGCGATTCGTGGTACGTGCGATTGAGCATTTCGGCAAGCAACCCCATCAGGATACTGAGCACGCCCGTGGCGCTCAGGAACACCGCGAGCAACGGCAGTGGCGTTTGAATCAGCGAGACACCACCGAGTATCTTCAGCCCGAGCGCCCAGATACCGGCGATGATGCCGAGGCCGATATTGAGCAAGCCGAAACCGCCGAACAAATAGATCGGTTTGTTCGAATAGCGATACAGGAATTTCACTACCATCAGATCGAGCACGACCTTGACGACGCGCTCGAGTCCGTACTTCGATTGACCATGCAATCGCGGGTGATGAGTGACTTCCAGTTCGGTTACGCGCGCGCCATTCCATGACGCGTAGATCGGCACGAAACGATGCATCTCGCCGTACAACTTCACGCCCTCCAGCACATCGCGACGATACGCTTTCAGCGAGCAACCGTAGTCGTGCAGGTGCACGCCAGACACACGCGAAATGATGCTGTTGGCAATGCGGCTCGGCAGGTTGCGTTTGATCGCATTGTCCTTGCGATGCTTGCGCCAGCCCGATACCACATCGAAACCTTCGTCGAGCTTTTCGAGCAGGCGCACGATGTCGTCAGGATCGTTCTGCAGGTCACCATCCATTGGCACGATGATATTGCCGCGAGCATGATCCAACCCCGCCATGAACGCTGCGGTCTGGCCGTAGTTGCCGCGAAAATGCACGACCGTGACATGCGGATCGTGTGCGGCGATCCGATCGAGAATCGCAGCGGACCCGTCCGTGCTGCCATCGTTGACAAGAATCATCTCCCACGACCGACCTAGCCGCTGCATTGCCGCGGACACACGATCGTGCAGGATCGGAATATTCTCCGCCTCGTTGAACAACGGAATGGTCACGGTGATATCGATGAGACGATCCTTGACCTCGGCATCCGCGGTTGTCGGGTTTTTCACTACGTCATCCATCAGCAAGCTTGCCCTGTAGTTTTGCCGGTTCACCGACATCCGGCGCACACGAGCGCATCGACCGCGCAGTTTACGTCAATAGCCGGCATGATTCGGCGCTTCGCGGTTTTCGGCGGGATCCCGCGAGCGGCCTCTAGTGGCCGGCGCAGCTTACCGGCTATACTTTCGCATTGTGTAACATCCTGCCCTGCCCCTCAGAGAATGCCGGAAGCCCGCTCATGTCGAGATTTTTGTCGCTTGCCCCGATAGCCGCCTGCCTGCTGCTGTCCACGCCATTGTTCGCCGCCGATGCTGCCAAGGGCGATATCGCTGCGGGACACGAACTCGCCTACACCTGCCATGGCTGCCACGGCGTGACCGGATACAAGAACGCCTACCCCAACTACCACGTGCCGCGCATCACCGGACAGAATTACGATTACCTGGTCACTGCGCTGACCGAATACAAAAAAGGCGAACGCGCCCATCCGACCATGCGCGCGCAGGGCGAGAGTCTGTCGGATGCGGATATCCGCAATCTGTCGGCCTACCTTGCCAGCCTCAACGATGCCGCGCACTAAACGCGCCCGTGCAAACCAACAAACCTCAAACAGTTCGCCAGCTCGAACCTGCAAGGATTTTCGCATGAAGCCCGCTTTTACCATTCCCCTGTTTGTTGTTGCTGCGTCTTTCGCGACGCATGTATTTGCCGCTGATCTGCCGCAAGCAAAAATCGAAGAAAAAGCCAAGACCTGCGCCGCCTGCCATGGCGCCGATGGCAATGCCACCACCGATGCGCAATATCCGCGTCTGGCCGGCCAGTACAAGGACTACATCGCCAAAGCCCTGCACGAATACCAGTCGGGCGAACGCGACAACGCGATCATGAAAGGTTTCGCAGCAACGCTGAGCGAAGACGAAGTAAACGGACTGGCCGAATATTTTTCGAGCCTGCCGGGCAAGCTCGACGATCTGAATCATCGCGAGTAAGCGAATGCGCTGCCGCCGAACGTAGCGGCTTGGCAAACTGGCGCAATGCTGAGGGCCTGATTGTATCGGGCCCTTTTTTTATCCCGACGGCTTTCTAGATCACGGCAGTTGCGCCGCTGCGGCCCTGATAATACGGATTGGCGCCCTTGGCGTGATCTGTCGCGTCGCGCACCGCGGTGATTTCCGGAAGGCGTTCGCGCAAGGTCTTTTCGATGCCCTGCTTGAGCGTGACATCGGCCATGCCGCAACCGTGACAGCCGCCGCCGAACTGCAGATAAACCACGCCATCGGCATCGATCTCGACCAGGCTCACGCGGCCGCCGTGTGAGGCAATCTGCGGATTGATTTCGCTGACCAGCAGATAACGCACGCGCTCGACCAGACTGGCCTCGGCATCGGGCGGTGTGCCACGGATCTTCGGCGCCTTGATCGTGAGCTGGCCACCGGTGGCATTGTTCTGGTAATCGATCGATGCGTTGTCGAGATAGCTGGTGCTGGCGGCGTCGACGTAGAGGATGAAATCGCTGCACTCAATACTCCACTCGTCGCCCTGCAGATCGGACAATTCACAGAATTCGAGACTACAATCGGCAGTCGGCAGACCTGCGTTGGTGACTTTCACGCGGATGCCCATGCCAGCGATGCCCTGCTGCATCAGCAATTTGCTGAAATGATGTTGTGCGGTTTCGGAAATGCTGATCATGTTGGTCATATGGTGGCGGTCTGGAGAGATTCTAGACCAAACTGGTACTGATTGGCGCCAAGCTGTATCAAGGCGCTCGTATTTCTTGGAGGAAGATCACGCATGCTCGCACCCACCATGACCATCAATCATTTGTTGTCGATGCGCTGTACGCCGTTGAAAGGCGCGGATGCGCAACTGTCGATCAATGCTTGCGAAACTTTTCTGGAGTTATTGCCGGAATGGACGCTGGCCGCAGATCAGCATTCGATCAGCAAGGACTATCGCTTCGCCGATTTTCATCATTGCATGGCCTTCGTCAATGCACTCGCATGGATCGCGCATCGCGAAGATCATCATCCCGACCTCGAAGTAGGTTACGGCCACTGCCGGGTGCGGCTGAATACCCACGATGTCGGCGGTTTGTCGATCAACGATTTCATCTGTGCGGCGAAGATCGAGGCACTGCTGAGCGATGCCGCGGTCGATGCACAGGCCATGGCGTTA
>JANXUW010000154.1 GCA_025351985.1 Pseudolysobacter sp. | reverse complement strand
CATATCCGGTTCGCTGTTTGTCGAAACGCAGAGCGATCCGAAAATCCGCGCGAGTGCGCAAGGCTTGTTCATGGTGATGACCAACGGCATCGGTGCGGTGCTCGGCAGTTCGCTCAGCGGCATCATCATCGATCGTTATTTCACGCTGGCCGACCAGAGCAAGGATTGGCACGGCATCTGGCTGACGTTCGCGATCTACGCGCTGGTGATGGCTGTGCTGTTCGTGCCGCTGTTCAAGCATCGGCACGATCCGGCGACGATGCGCAGCCTGCATGCCGACAATCGCCTCGGCGCCTGAGCGTTGCACACTGCCGTGGTGATGCCCGCGCAAGTGATCGTGGTCGGCAGTTACGTGCAGGATCAAACCTGGCTGGTCGAACGCTTTCCGCACGTCGGTGAAACCCTGCGCGCGCACGGTTTCAACACCGGGCCGGGCGGCAAGGGTTTTAACCAGGCGATCGCCTGCATACGACAAGGCGCGACGGTAACTTTTATCGGCGTGATCGGCAACGACGCCCTCGGCGGGATCGCGCAACACATCGCCGAGCATGAAAACCTGCCGTGCCGCTGGCAGATTCGCGACGATCAACCGACCGCCGCCGCCGGCATCACGGTCAATGCACTCGGTGAAAACCAGATCGCGATCAGCCTCGGCGCGAACGAACATCTCGATGCGGATTTTGTGCGCGCGCAGGGCGATGTTTTCGCCAGCGCGCGCGTACTTTTGCTGCAGATGGAAAACAATCTCGACGCGCTCGGCGCGGCACTCGATCTCGGCACACTACACGGTCTGCTGCGGCTGTGGAATCCCGCGCCGGTGCATGCCGAGCTGGATATCACGTTGCTGCGACGCGCCGATATCGTCACGCCGAACGAAACCGAATTCGCATTGCTGCTGCAACGTTTCGGTTATGCCACGATCGATCCGGCAAACTTGTCGCAGCAAGACGACGCCACGCTGCATGCGCTCGCGCGGCAACTCGGTGTCGCCACCGTCGTGATCACCTTGGGTGCGCACGGTAGTTTTGTTTCGCATGGTGAAAACCGACGCGGCGACAGCGCAGCGTGTTATCGCATCTCACCGGAATCGGTGAACGCGATCGACACCACCGGTGCAGGCGATGCGTTCAGCGGCGCGTTGGTCGCCGCACTCGTGCTGTTTCGCGAGCGGCCATTTCGCGATGCGATACGACATGCGAATCGCGTCGCCGCGCTGTCTACCGAAACCATCGGCGCCGCACCTGCGATGCCGAACTACGCCGCGGTGATTGCGCGTTTTGGCGAGCAGGATATTTTTCCTGTCGCAACGTGATGTTAGGATGCACTGATCAAGGAGCGATATATGTCGATCAAACTGTTATCTCGATGGTTTGTCAGTGCCGTGCTGGTTTGCGCCGGCGGTGTACTCAGGGCGCAAAGCTGTTTGCCGCCGCAACCGTTCGTGCACAGCTTCCAGAATCTCGGTGTCGCAGCGCTGCAAGGCGCGGCCGATGCGCCGTGCGCGCTGAGTTCGTCGCTGAATAGCGCAGCCGGGCCGAATGCAGCGGCTTTCGTGCACTACCGCCGCCCTGTTCCGACGACTAGCGTGCGCTACAGCTTTTGCATGGATAGCACGGCGATCGCGCCGTTCCTCACTACCGCAACTCGGCAGGTTCAGTTGTTTTCAGCCAGTGCCGCCAACCCCGGCGATGCACCGCACATGCTCCAGGTCATTCTTTACGGCCAGGCAGCAGGGACAGTCTTGCGCATGTACGCTGCCTGCGCTTCGCAAGCGAGTCATCTATGTTCCGTCAATCAACTCCTGACGCAGAATGTCAACGTGCTGCGCTTCGAGATCAACGTTGGCGCGGGCACCGCAGGTTCGGTACGTTATTGGGTGAACGCCGACTTCACCGATCCACCTACCGGTGTTGACGACAACCATGGTACCGGTCTGGACAACGCCGCATCGGGCGGCGTGATCGCCGCCGAGCTCGGCCTCAGTTCGGCAACGCCTTTGTTTCGGACCTACAACAATGGCGCAGCGGTCGTATTCGATCAGATCCAGACCTCGGACGACGTGTTGTTCTGGCAAAACTTCGAGCTGGATCAGCAATGATCCGCAGCAATGAAGGGAGTTGTTTGATGAACATGCGCTACGGCATTACCACTCTGGTTTTGACATTCGGCGTGGTTGTTTCACTGCATGCACAAACCTGTGCCGCGCCGATTGAACTCATTTCGCAAGTCGCTGCGAATGGCACCCACACCGACACGACGTGCGGTCATGCCAACACGTTGCCATATCTGGGGAACGGCGCCATCCTCGCGAGTGGCGAACAGATGATTTATCACATCCTGCGCGTGCCAAATGCGTACGCCGGCACGATCACCTTGACCCCGGCAGCGAATGTCGAGCTGGGTCTGTTCGTTTGCCGCGGGCCGTGCAGCACGTACTCGACCTGCATCGCCGCCCTCGACAATGGTCCAGGCGTCGCCAGCACCGCGCAAATTCCTGCCGGCGTCGGCGATTATTTTGTAATCGTCGGATCGACTCCGGTAACAGCAGCGTCCTGCGGCAGTTACACGCTTAGCACGATTTTCCCCCTTAACGACTGAGATTTCTACTCGGAAAATTTCCAGTGACATACGCGCATGGGATTTTTCACCGCTGCATTCTCGCCGCGCGGGATACTCAGTTCAGCCCTGCCCTCGAAGTCGACGAGCATTCTTGCGAAAGCCGTTGCCGTAAGGCGACTCCACAGGTCGCATTGGCAATTCGCGCCACGGCCAATTTCACCGAATAATCATTTCCCGATGCGATAATCCGCAATCGGTATTTCAGCGTGACTGTTGCAGATTGTCGCTCAAGCGCACAAGTAATTCGCAGCAAACCGCAAACCGCTTTCGGCCTCGATTCGTGTATGGTTTGATTAACGCATGTCTACACTGATTCAGTTTCCGATTCCGCACGAATACATTGCCGGCTATCGCTTCGGTCACGCCGAATTGCTGCTGGCCGCCGAGCGTTTGCTGGTGGCCGGCAATGAAGTCGCGTTGTCGCCGATGGCCTACAAGTTTTTGCTGGGACTGTGCCGTGCGCGCGGCGCGCTGCTCACGCGCAACGATGCGTTCGATTTGCTCTGACCCGGCGGCGGCAGCGGCAGCGATGAAGCGCTCGCGCAAATCGTGTTGAAAGTTCGCCAGGCGCTGGCGAGCGAAGGTCGTGCGATCGCCACCGTGCGTGGCCGCGGTTTTCGCCTCGAATTGCCGATCGAAACGGTGCCGCTCAAGCCATTGAGCGCGGTGAGTGATGATCTGCATGTCGTCGATATCTCCCCGGCGAATACGGACATCGACTTTGCGCCAGCGATGCTGCCAGCGGCGCAAGCATTGCCCGATAATCCGCCGCCCACAGCGCAAAAATCATTTCTTTATCGGCCACAACTGATCCTGGTTGTCGCACTGGCGGTGCTTGCATTGATTGTCGCCATGCAATTTTTTACTGTGCCAAATCTGGATCTGGACGGCTATGCAATCGATGCGAAAGCGTTCGGCCCGATCAGTGCGCAAGGCGCGAAAACCCTCGCTACAGCATTGACCCGCGACGACGAAGGTGATCGCACGTCGGCCCACCAGTTGTTGCAAGGCATGGCAGACAGTGAACCACGCAGCGCCGCACCTGCGTTTTTTCTGACGCTATGGCTCAGCGGCAACAAGGAAGAGCTGCAGCGCTGGCGGCAAATGCTGAAAGCACGGCTGCCACAAGATGCTCCAGCGTACGTGCAACTTTTGTCGCGTTGGGTAAGTCTTGCGAGCGAAGCGACGGGTGTCGAGAACGAAGTTCTCAGCGCAGCGCTCAAGCTGCAACCCACGGCGTGGCGTTTGCATCTGGCACGTGCACATGTGTCGCTGCGCTTGCTGCGATTCGATGAAGCGCTCGCCGATTTGCGACTGATTCCCGTAACCAGGCTTTCGCCACGCTATGCCATGTTCGTGATGAGCGATCGTGCCTCGCTCGGTGATGCCGAAACGATGCAAGCCGAATTGCCGCAACTGATACACCGCGCGCCCGTGCTGGCGGAATACGTGCGCGGGCGGATTGCGCTGGCGCAGGGGAGTTGGCACGAAGCACAAATCGCTTTCGAAGCCACCGCCCAACGTGCCGAACAGGAAATCTTGATCGGCGCGCTGAGTAGCTCGTGGTTATATGCCGCCACCGCCGCAGGCGCCCAGGAGCATTGGCAAGCGATGCAACACGATGCCGAGCAGGCACGTCGCATCGGCACCGAGCACGCGCTCGATTCGCTCGTCGCCGACGCCGAAGTGGTGATCGGTTATTCGCAATTTCGGCGCGGACTCGTCGACCAAGGCGATGCGAGTTGGGATCGCGCCGACCTCGCCATCCGCGCGATGGCGGATTCCGAATTTTCGGTGCGGCTATGGTTGCAGCGCGCGCGTTTGCAGCCAGCGTGGGCTGCAACTCATGCCGTGCCAGAGCTGACCGACAGCGCTCTACCCGACGGCTTGAACGCACTCATCAGCGGCCGCCAAGCATGGCTGCGTTGTGATATGGAAGCGGCCAAACACGCACTGATCGCCGCCGAAAGCGCTGGCCTCGACACCAGTTATTTCGCCGACGAGATGGATTTGCTGCGGCAGGATCTCGGTCTTGCGCGAAATGCCGTCGCAACGCCGCCGCAAGTGCCTTATCCGTGGCTGGCACGCTGGATCACGTTCTGGGAAAGCGCACGCAGCGGCGCCCCACGCGCGTGCGCCGCGATCACTGCAACGGCGTCGACAACGGCCCATTGATGTCGCGCGCAGGCACTATTCGAACCCGTGCGAAAAAATGTAGTCGTGGCGATTGATCACGACCTCGCTGACACCATTCGCGATGCGCTGCCCGACCACGATCGGGCGTCCGTTGCCATCGAGTACCAGCGCCGACGCGCTCGCGTAATTTCCGAAGACTTCGGTTTCATAACCGTTTGGCGCGAAAGCCGTGTCCAATGTGCCGTTGGCATTGTAGTGCACGAGTGCCAGAACGTTCTGCGTAGTCATGCACGTGCCGCTGACAAAAACTCTTCCGCCGGCATCGAGCTTGATCCCCGTGGCGCTCGCATCGGTGCATCCACTCTGAACGGCGTATCCATTCGCGCTGGCAATGCCGACCGGCACACTGGCGATACCGTTACTGTTGAACGTGAGATCTTCATAACCGATCGAGGCCGGGAAATCGTCGCCGTGATAACGCACCAGCGAAAACTGGCCGTTGCTGCCCGAGCTCGGCGTGGAATATCCCGCCACGACCATGCGACCCACGCTATCCATCGCCACCGCGTTGACAACTGCATCGCCGATGCCGACATGCGTGACGGTGTAACCGTCGGGCGGATTCCACAACGGATCCAGATCGGAGCCGGCGATCGCGATCGTGCTCGACATCATCGTTGCAACAATGGAAATAAATATTCGTGGCATCGTCATGGTTGTCCCTTGGTCAACGCGGCAAAATGTAGGTGTGGTCGGAAAGGTATTCATTCCGCGCATGAGAAACTTGAGCGCTGCATGAGCATCTGGAATTTCCGTGCAGGCTCAGTCATTTGGGTTCGACATGCGCAGGCGGACGAGCTCGCGCTAAACTGTAGCCATGCAAATCGGCCCTTACCTGATCCAGCCAAACGTGGTGCTTGCGCCGATGGCCGGCGTCACCGACAAACCGTTCCGGCAGTTATGCAAACGACTCGGTGCAGGCCTGGCGGTGTCCGAGATGACGACCGCCGATCCGCGTTTCTGGGGCACCAACAAAAGCCGCTGGCGCATGGATCACAGCGGTGAGCCGGATCCGATCAGCGTGCAGATCGCCGGCTTCGATCCGGTCATGCTGGCCGACGCTGCGCGCCACAATGTCGATCACGGCGCGCAGCTGATCGACATCAACATGGGCTGCCCGGCAAAAAAAGTCTGCAACGTATATTCCGGCAGCGCGCTGATGCAGAACGAGGCACTGGTCGCGCGCATTCTTGTCGCGGTGGTGAGTGCGGTGAACGTGCCGGTCACGCTGAAAATTCGCACCGGCTGGAATCACGAAAATCGCAACGGCGTGAGCATCGCGCATATCGCCGAAGACTCGGGTATCGCCGCCCTCGCGGTGCATGGTCGCACGCGCGCCGATCTGTACAACGGTGATGCAGAATATACGACGATCGCCGCGATCAAACAGGCGGTGCGTATTCCGATTTTCGCCAACGGCGATATCGACTCGCCGCAGAAAGCACGTTACGTGCTCGACGCCACCGGCGCGGATGCGGTCATGATCGGTCGTGCGGCGCAAGGGCGTCCGTGGATATTCCGCGAGATCGCGCATTATCTCGCCACCGGTGAAATTCTGGCGGCGCCGGGTCGCGATGAAATCCGCGATATTCTGCTCGACCATCTGCACGCGCTGTATGCGCATTACGGTGAGCAAAGCGGCGTGCGTATCGCGCGCAAACATCTCGGCTGGTACGCGCGGAACCGCGCCTTTCGCAGCATCGTCAATCGTGCCGAAAGTGCGCAAGAACAACTTCGTTTGACCACAGAATATTTCGATGGCAACCCTTCGCCTGAGCTGGCGGACGCGGCGTGAAAGGGACGATGTTCGTAAACGTCGCACGCGCGATCCAAGCCTTGTCGCTGCATGTCGACTGAAGCCATCGATCCGAAATTTTGCCCGCTGTGCGGCAACAGCAACGCCTGCGTGTTGGCTAGCGGCGACAGCGATGCCGACGTGCAACGCTGCTGGTGTTTCCATGAACACATTCCAGCCGACGCGCTCGAACGTGTGCCGACTAGCGCACGCGATGAAGTCTGTATTTGTGTGCGTTGCCTGCAACAGCTACGCAAGTGCCCCGACGCCGTGATACTCAGCGGCACGCCACTGCGTCTGGCCAGAATGAACGCCTTGTTGAAACCGCGAAATTGAAAGCCCAAACCCGATAGATCCGGATTCGAAGTGTGCGTTGCTTCTCACGTTGCAGCAGGCGGTAGCAACAGATGCCAGCGCGCGCTTGTGCGTTTCAGAGCGCCGGTATAATCTCAAGTCCAAGTCAAGCGCAATGCATTGGGGGATGCAGCTTGGCTATTCTGGATAGCAGTCTTGGCCGGCATAATCGTGTGGCCGGCGAATTGGCGAGAAATGTCAACCGACCATGCTGGGGTGCGTTATTGACGCCCGCGAGGCTGGTTGCATTCTCTCATCGCTCACACTTCCGCAGATACCTTGGATTGCGCCTACCGCGGCGCATCCGAAAACACAATCGAGGATCCCTACCTTGAATACTTCGAGCAAGATCATTCCCGCATTGTTGCTTGTCGCGCTCGCTGCTCCGACGGCCTTGGCCAGCGTGCACGATCACATCTATGCCAACGGTTTTGACATTCCGGCCGATGCACCGGCGAGCAAGGCCGAGGCCTCGCGCTTCCTGACCCAGGCGACGTTCGGCCCGAACCAGACCGACATCACGCGCCTGATGGCAGTCGGCTACAACGAATGGATCGAGGAACAACTCGGCATGCGTGCGACGCTCGGCGAGCCCACCGTCGAGGCCGTCGTCAACGCACGTATCGCCGGCGCGCAGAACACCGGCCAGACACAGCGCCTGAATCGCTGGTTCTGGCAGGCGACCTACGCGCCAGATCAATTGCGCCAGCGCATGGCCTACGCGCTGAGTCAGATCTTTGTCGTCTCCGACCAGAGCAGCATGATCAATGGCGATGTCGTGCCGATGACCGCCTACGGCGATTTGCTCGCCACCGACGCGTTCGGCATCTATCGCACCCTGCTCAGCGACGTGACCTACAACCCGACGATGGGCAAATATCTCAACGCGTTCCGCAATCTCAAACCGAGCGCGACCACCAGCCCGGATGAAAACTATGCACGCGAGGTGATGCAGCTGTTTTCGGTCGGTCTGATCAAGCTCAATAAGGACCATTCACCACTGCTGGTCGGCGGGCTGACCGTGCCGACCTACGATCAGAACGTGATCACGCACACCGCAAAAGTGTTTACCGGATTGACCTATAGCGATGCGCCGATCGGCACCGGCGCCAATTTCAGCGGTGCGAATTTCTACGGCGGCAGCCTGACGTTTGCCGGGCAATACAATCCGATGCAATGCTGGGGCACGGAGCTGTTTCCGTATTCCAACGGCAATATGCGCCACGACATCACCGGCGACGACGGCACCTTGCATACCGACAAAACCGTGCTCGGCGGCGCAATCATTCCTTCAGGCCAGGATTGCGATCTCGATCTCGGTGACGAGATGGATATCATCGCCGCGCATCCGAACATTGCGCCGTTTATTTCGAGCCAGCTGATCCAGCGCTTTGTCACGAGCAATCCTTCGCCCGCCTATATCCAGCGCGTGGCGACGGTGTTCGACAACAGCACGGGCGATCTCGGTGATGTGCTCAAGGCTATTCTGACCGACAGCGAAGCGCGCAATCCACCCGCCGCCGGCACTCTCAGCGAAACCGACAGTTACGGCAAATTACGCGAACCGATCTTGCGCCTCACCGCGATGTGGCGAGCGTTCAATGCCGTAGCACCTGCGGCGGATATCTACGGCGAAATCGGCATGACCGGCAACACCGGTTTCCTCACCGCCTACGGGCAAGGGCCGCTGGAATCACCGACCGTGTTCAATTTCTACACGCCCGATTATCAACAACCCGGCGTGTTTTCGACCAATAATTTGAACTCGCCGGAACTGCAGATCCTCAACGAATCCACCTTGTATTCGTCGATCAACAGCTACTACAACTTCACCGCCAATTCGTATGTCGGCATCAGTCCGTTGCCGACCACACCGCGACCGATGATCGACCTTACGACGCTGACCGCGAACGTCGGCACGCCAGCGCTGATGGTGGCCACGATCAACGCCAACATGCTCTACGGCACCATGTCGAGCTCGATGCAATCGGCGCTGAGCAACATGATCCAGTTCGGATTGAACGGAGCCACCGCCAACGAGAAAGCCTGGTCGCTGATCTACGTGACCATGCTATCGCCCGAATATGCCGCGCAGCGCTGAGGAATCCACCATGAGCCATACTCGAAATTCCCGTCGCGATTTTCTCAACAAACTGAGCTTGCTCGCCGCCAGTGGCGGTGCCGCGGCGCTCATGCCACAACTGCGCATGATGAATACGGCGCTGGCGAGCACCAGTTCGCTGACCGGCTACAAGGCGCTGGTGTGCGTCTACCTCAACGGCGGCAACGATTCCTGGAACATGCTCGTGCCGTTCGACAGCAACGGCAGCAATCTGCGTTTCGATATTTACGCCGCGGCACGCAGCGGCGTGTATGACCCGGCCGCCAACAGCGGTGGACTCGGCCTGGCGTTGCCGACCGGATCGAATATCGCCTTGCAAAAAGTCATCGACGGCAACGATGCGAGTTCAGCTACCAATCAATACTTTCTGCATCCGAGTTTTACCACGCCGTATTTGACGCAGACGCCGCTGTCCACGCTGTACACGCAGGGGCATCTGGCGTTCGCGGTGAACGTCGGCACGCTGACCAAGCCGATCGTGATGACCGACTACAACAGCAGCGCGGCAAATCGGCCGCCGCAGTTGTTCTCGCATTCCGATCAAACCAGCCAGTGGCATCAAGGCAATACCAGCGCGAGCTCGGCCGTCGGCTGGGGCGGGCTATGTGCCGAAAATCTGCAGGCGCAAGGCGCGAACCTGACCACCGACCCGAAACTGGCGCTGGCGATTTCCCTGGCCGGCGCGAATCGTTTCGAGGTGGGTTCGGGTTCGGTGCCGTACCAGATGTCGTCCAACGGCCTGACTTCGTTGAGCGGCGTGTGCAATCCCACCTGCACCGTCGGCGCCACCAGCAGCGGACGCGATGCGGCGCTCAACTCGATGCTGGGCGAAACCTACGCCAACGATTTTGCCGGCGAATACAACGCCGTGCTGCAGCGTGGGCGCAACCTGTACAACCTGATCGGCCCCAATCTTCCGCCCGCGTCGAATACCTACGTGCCGGCTACGGCTTTCCCGCCGAACAACTCGCTGGCGTCGCAGCTCAAGACCGTTGCGACCATGATCAAGTTATCGAAAGCCAAGGGTTATGCCACGCGCCAGATTTATTTCGTGCAGCTCGGCGGTTTCGACCTGCACTCCGGCCTGATGTCCGGCGGCGGCAACCACGCCTCGTTGTTGACGCAGGTGGGACAGGCGCTCGGCGCGTTTTGGACCTCACTCGGCCCGACCGACGTCAACGCACAAAACGAAGTCACGGCGTTTACCGTGTCCGATTTCGCGCGTACCTTGCAATCCAACGGATCGGGCTCCGATCATGGCTGGGGTGGATTGCAGATGGTGCTCGGCGGCGCGGTGAACGGTGGCAAGTTGTACGCGAACGGCGGCGGTCCGATCAGCGGATTCCCGAATCAATCGCTCGGCGGCAGCGGCAGTCCGGCACCGAACAACTTCTCGCGCGGGCAGATGATTCCGGGCATCGGTGTGGAGCAGTACGCCGCCACACTGGCGCAGTGGATGGGCGTTTCGGCGACCGACTGCAACACCATTTTCCCGAACCTGCACAACTTCACGAGCAAGAATCTTGGGTTCGTCTGAGTCGCGCGATGTCGCGACGAGACGAAGTCCGATCTCGCCCGTGCCGCGATGGGCGATTGCGGGTATCGCGATCGCCAGTGCGCTCGGTGCATCGATGCTTGGACGCTCTGCCAGCCAGAGCGTCGCGCCGAGCGGCTGCACCAGCATTCAAAATGTTCCGGTGACTGATGCCATCACCTATGGTGCCGCAGTGCAGGGTCTGTTCGATAATTTCCTGACCAATGGCGGCAGCGAAGGCTGTGTCGATTGCCATACCGCGCCGCCCTCGGCAGGCAATCT
>JANXUW010000114.1 GCA_025351985.1 Pseudolysobacter sp. | reverse complement strand
GCGGCTCTCAGCGAGGCGAAGAGCAGCACAGAAAGCGGAGCATACTTTCGGTATGTGAGCATTTCGAGCAGCGCATGCGCGTTGCTGAGGGCCGCGCAGTAAGATATTTTGCAGGTTTTTAGCGTTGCATGAAGTTGCCGCCCGCCCCGCCGCCGCCCATCGCGCCCTTCATCTGTCGCATCAAACCCTTGATGCCGCCCGAAGACAATTTGGACATCATTTTTTCCATCTGCTGATATTGCTTGAGCAGCTTGTTAACGTCCTGCGGCTGCATTCCCGAGCCTTTCGCGACACGCACCTTGCGTGAGCCGTTGAGCAGATCGGGATGACGGCGCTCTTTTTTGGTCATCGAGTTGATGACCGCGATCATGCGATGCACTTCCTTGTCGTTGATTCGCGACTTGACCTGATCCGGCAGATTGCTGACGCCCGGCAGCTTGTCCATGAGGCTGGCGAGGCCACCCATGCTGAGCATCTGCTGCAGCTGATCGCGCATGTCGTTCATGTCGAAGCGCTTGCCCTTGACGATTTTCTCGGCAAGCTTCTGCGCCTTTTCCTTGTCGACGTTCTGCTCGACCTGCTCGACCAGCGAAAGCACATCGCCCATGCCGAGAATGCGCTGCGCGAGACGATCCGGATGGAACGGTTCCAGCGCATCAGGTTTCTCGCCCGAGCCGATGAACTTGATCGGCCGACCGGTAATGTAGCGCACCGAGAGCGCCGCGCCACCGCGTGCATCACCATCGGTCTTGGTCAGGATCACGCCGGTCAACGGTAATGCCTCGCTGAATGCCTTGGCAGTATTCGCCGCATCCTGGCCGGTCATCGCATCGACCACAAACAAGGTCTCGATCGGATTGACCGCAGCGTGCAGCGCCTTGATCTCGGCCATCATCGCCGCATCGATCGCGAGACGACCCGCGGTATCAATCAGCAAGACATCGACATATTGCTTGCGCGCTGCATCGATCGCAGCGTGCGCGATCGCGACCGGATCCTGCTCGCCGGTCGAGGGGAAAAACAAAACCTCCACCTGCTGGGCCAAGGTCTGCAATTGCTCGATAGCGGCGGGACGATAAACGTCGCAACTCACCACCATGACTTTTTTCTTCTTGCGCTCGCGCAGGAAACGCGCGAGTTTCGCCACCGTCGTGGTTTTGCCCGCGCCCTGCAGGCCGGCCATCAACACCACCGCCGGTGCCGGACAATTCAGATTCAAATCGGTATTGACCGAACCCATCACGGCGGTGAGTTCGTCGCGCACGACTTTGACGAGCGCTTGTCCCGGCGTCAGGCTTTTCAAGACATCCTGACCGACCGCGCGAACTTTCACGCGCTGAATCAGCGCCTGCACCACCGGCAACGCGACATCGGCTTCGAGCAATGCGATGCGCACGTCGCGCAGGGATTCACGAATATTTTCTTCGGTCAGGCGCGCACGACCGCGCAAGCGCTCGATGGTGCCGGACAGACGTTGGCTGAGTGACTCGAACATGCAATGACTCGGAGGCAGAAAAACGAAGGTCGATAGTATAGCAGCCGCGTCTACCGCTAGCCTGCTGTCGCTCGGATAAGCGTGTTCGCATGCTTTTGCGAAGCGCGCGCGGTATGCCACACTTCGTGGCATGTCGATCACCCTGCTCTCATGGCTTGCCGCCGTTCTTTATCTCGCCTCCGCATTGGTGCTGGCGTTGCCGCTGCTCAGTCGCATGCAACCTCCGCGCGTGCTCGGCCTCGCGCTGGCGTGGCCGGCGATGCTGCTGCATGTGATCGTGGTACTGAGCAACTTGCTGCATGAAGGCGGCCTGGATCTGCATTTTTTCGCGGCGCTGTCGCTGGTGGCCGTGGGCGTTGCCGGACTGTGCCTGATCGTGAATCTGTTCCGCCCGGTCGCCGCGCTCGGCGTGATCGTCTTCCCGCTCGCCGCGCTGCTGTTGCTGACCGCGCTGACCGCGCCGCACATGCCGTTGCCGATCGAATGGCAGATCAAACTGCACGTGGTTTTTGCGCTGCTGGGTTATAGCGTGCTGTGTATCGCGGCGCTGCTCGCGATCGGGCTGGCGTTGCAGGAACGCGCGCTGCGGCTGCGTCAATTTAGCGGCCTAGTGCGTGCGCTGCCGCCGCTAACTCTGACCGAAGCGCTGATGTTCCAGCTGATCCGCGCGGGTTTTGTGCTGCTCAGCCTGACCTTGCTCAGCGGCATCCTGTTTGTGCACAACCTGTTCGATCAGCACCTCGTGCACAAGACCGTGTTGTCGATTGCGGCGTGGCTGGTGTTCGGCACTTTATTGTGGGGACGCTGGCGTTACGGCTGGCGCGGACGCCGCGCGGTGCAGCTTACGTTGTGGGGCATGGCATTGCTGCTGCTTGCGTACTTCGGCAGCCAGTTTGTGCTGGAAGTGGTGCTGAAGCGCGTGGCTTGATCGCCGCGGTGTTGAGTCTTCGGAGCAGATGAAGCATGCGATTTCCCAACATCCACAGCTACCATTCTTATCTGATTATCGGCGTTTCGATTTTCTGCGTTGCGTACTTTCCAACGCGCTTCATGAAAGATTGCGGTTTTTCGCTGAACCTGCATCATTTCTGTACCCCGGCGGAGACATGGGACTGGATAATGTCCGGCGCAGATTGGCCGTTTTGGATATTCAATGCCGTGCTTGTATCAGCATTCGTCGGCGTCTGCGTGACTCCCGACAAACCAAATTCCGACCCGATCACTGCGCCGCCGCCAACGCCTCGCTCAAGCGATCCACCGCGATAATTTCCAGGTCGCCGTACTTGCCTTTTTTCGGCGCGTTCTGGCGCGGTACGACCGCCTTGCGAAAACCGTGCGTTGCCGCCTCGCGCAAACGTTCTTCGCCGTTCGGCACCGGGCGAATTTCACCGGATAATCCGACCTCGCCAAACGCCACCATCTGTTCCGGCAACGGTCGATCACGCAGGCTCGACAACACCGCCAGCAGCACCGGCAGATCAGCCGCGGTTTCCTGCACACGAATGCCGCCGACGACGTTGACGAAAACATCCTGGTCGTACACCGCAACACCGCCGTGACGATGCAGCACCGCGAGCAACATCGCGAGACGATTCTGCTCCAGTCCGAGCGTCACGCGACGTGGATTGCCGAGCGAGGATTGATCGACCAGCGCCTGCACCTCGACCAGCAACGGCCGCGTGCCTTCGCGCGTGACCATCACCGCACTGCCCGGCGTCGGCGCGCTGTGCGTGGCGAGAAAAATCGCCGACGGATTCGGCACTTCCTTGAGGCCTTTTTCCGACATGCCGAACACGCCGAGTTCGTTGACTGCGCCGAAGCGATTCTTGAACGCACGCAGCACGCGAAATCGGCTGCCGGCTTCGCCCTCGAAATACAACACCGCATCGACCATGTGTTCAAGCACGCGCGGCCCGGCGATGCCGCCTTCCTTGGTCACATGCCCGACCAGAAACACACTCGTGCCGCTTTCCTTGGCGAAACGCACGAGTCGCGCCGCGGCTTCGCGCACCAGGCTCACCGAACCCGGCGCGGCGGTGAGCGACTCGGTCCAGATCGTCTGGATCGAGTCGATGATCATCAGTTGCGGTTTGTCTTTCGCCGCGAGCGCGAGAATTTTTTCGACGCAGGTTTCGGTCAGGCAACGCAGTGGTTCCAGCGGTAACCCAAGACGTTGCGCGCGCGCCGCGACTTGGCCGAGCGATTCTTCGCCGGTCACGTACAGACCGCGCATGCGCGTGCCAAGCGCGCCGAGCATCTGCAGCAGCAAGGTCGATTTGCCAATGCCCGGATCACCACCGATCAGCACCACCGAACCCTCGACCAGGCCGCCGCCGAGCACACGATCCAGCTCGCCGATGCCGACCTGCGTGCGTACTTCTTCGCTCTGCGCAACGGCGGAAAGTTCGGTGATTTGCGGCGCGCCGGCAGCGCTGCCGGAATAACCCGCAGCGCGCGGCGCGGCACCCGGACGCGATTGCGTCACGACGAATTCGGTCAGCGTATTCCACAAGCCGCAAGCCTCGCACTGGCCCTGCCACTTGTTGTGCTCGGCGCCACATTCCTTGCACACGTAAACCGTTTTATCTTTTGCCATCGAAGTATTTCCCTGGCGATTGGATGGACGACGCGCTCACGCGCCGAGCAGGCGCTGGCTCAGCAAACCGTGCAAGTCTCGGCGACCGTCGACGATCAAAAAAACATATACCTGCCGGCCCATCACGCGATAAACGACACGCCACGGCTTAAACATCACCTGCCGATATTCGTGAATGCCAAGAGCCAGCAATTCTCGCGGATGACTGCCGCGCTGCGGCACGGTCGCGAGCATCTCCACCACTTTCACCAAACGATCCAGCACGCGGTCGGCGGCGGATGGCGAATCGTACTCGGCAATGTAGTCGTGGATTGCCTCAAGGTCACGCTCTGCGCCAGCAGTCAGCAGCACCTTGTAGCGCATCAGCGCACGGCCCGCTTTGCGCGCAGACGCGAGATCACATCGGTCGCAGGTGTCACGCGCCCGGCCTCGATCTCCTGATTGCCGAGCGCGAGTATCTTCAGCAACGCCAACGTTTCACGCGTCTGCTCATACGAGGCAATGTCCTGGATTACCGCCTTGGCCTCACCGTTCTGGGTAATCACCAGCGGCTCGCGGCGTTCGGCCAGATCGAGCAGAACTTCGGCCGCATTGGCCTTGAGGTAACTGATCGGTTTGACCTGTGACGAGTAACGCACGGCGGCAGTCCAAATATTACGACGACTGAATATAGTTCTTTAATGGTCTTGCCGCAACAAGGGCATCGTCAACCTCACACCAGGCTGCCACTGGATTTCGTAGCAAGACCAGAGCGCCTGTTCACGCATCATCTTCGACAAACAACACACGCTTGGTCATGCCGCAGGTAAGGTCATAGGAAATCGTGCCGGCGTGCGTGGCGATTTCCTCGACCGGCAAACCGCGCCCCCACAACACCACCGCGTCGCCGACCTGCGCGTTCGGCACGTTGCGCAGATCGATCGTGATCAGATCCATCGAGACGCGCCCGACCAATGCGGCGCGTTGACCGTTGACCAGCACCGGCGTGCCGGATGCGGCACTGCGCGGATAACCGTCGCCGTAACCGATCGCGGCGACGCCG